>DASRQW010000422.1 GCA_035696245.1 Longimicrobiaceae bacterium
CGCCCACGTGCGCGGTGAGCAGCTTCTCGTGCGCGGCGCTCCACGGGATCTGCTGCACCTGCACGTGTATGCGCGGGTTCTCGCGCTCGAAGTCGCGCACGAGCTGCTGCACCACCTCGCCCTCCGCGCCCATCGCCCAGAACCGCAGCGTCACCCGCCCGTCCGCATCCCCCGACCCCGAGCACGCCACCGCGCTCAAGCCGCACGCGAGCGCGATCCCGACCATCACTCGGCGGACGACTCGCATCTGCCGAACGACGGGAGATGCAGGGCAGGGGACGTCGTCCATCTTCCCGCCGATCTGGTCCGACGCACGGAAACCGCGCATCTCCCGAATCCGTGAGGGATCGGTGGATGTGCGGCATGCGATGCGGTCCATCTCCCGTGTCGGGAAATTCGACGAATGGATGCCGTGCATCTCCCGAGTTCGTGAGGAGTCGGTAGATGTGCGGCGAGCGGGGGAGAGCAGGGGCGGGGTCATCGTGGGCCGCATGCGTTCGGCGCGGCGGCGGCGCCCGGGCGGGTAAACCCGCGGGCTACGACGGCGCGAAGCCCGGCGGCGCGAGCTGCTGCGGGGAGATTTCCACGCGTCGGACACGTCGCCGATGCCGACAGCGATTGGGGCGCTGTCGTCACTTCGGGGCTCCGGGGGCGTCGAGCCAGCCGCCGGTGAAGCCCGCGCGACGGAGGCCGCGGGCGATGTGGGGATTTTTGCGCATCAGCTTCCAGACGAGGCCGCTGCGGTAGTTCTCCGTCATGGCGATGATGGGGCCCTGGTCGATGCCAAGGTAGTCGGTGTCGAACCACCCCACGCCGGGAACGACGCGGCCGTGGTGCACGGGGACGGCCAGGTCGAAGGTGGGATTGAAGGCGTCGAGGAACCCGTATCTGCCGAACAGGTCGTCGCCGTACCTGCGCCGCATCTCCTTCATCGCGGGGATCGCCACCTCGGGCGCGAAGGCGATGGAGCCGCCCGCTGCGGTGGGGGCGAGCGTGCCGTCGTCGCGGACCTCGGTGAAGCTCGCGCCGCGCGCCGCGTAGGTGAAGAAGTGGCGCCGGCGGCCGTGCACGTCGTAGTCGCCGTCCACCGGGCCGTCGCTCGCGCTCAGCCCCCACAGGTCCGCGCCGTAGCCCTTCCACCCGTCGGGGTTGGCAATGGCGTACTCCCGCTGCGCCAGCGTGGCGCGGCGCGAGTTCTCGAAGTAGTCGATGCCCTTCTCGCGCATGAACGGGTCGCGGATGCCGCGGAAGTCGATCCACACCTGGCTGTACTGGTGCCCGAAGAGCGGCGCGAAGCTGAGGTGCTCCTGCCCGTAGTAGGTGCCCCACTTGTAGGTGGATGCCCACGCCGTCCACGCGTCCGGCTCGATGGGGTGCGTGGGCGAGCCGAGCGCCATCACGTAGAGCAGCATCCCCTCGTTCAGCCCGTGCCAGTCGTAGTCGATGAAGCCGCTCTCCGGCTTCCATCCCATGCCCAGCAGCGGAGGCCGGACCTGCATCCACTTCCAGTCCGCCCGCAGGTACAGCGAGTCCGCGAGCGCGCGGATCTCCGCCTCGTCCGCGCCCGGCCCGTCGAAGTATTCGCCGCATGTGAGCACGCCGGCCAGCAGCAGCGAGGTGTCGATGGTGGAAAGCTCCACGTCCTTGAACCGCTCGCCTGTCCCCATGTCCAGGAAGTGGTAGAAGAGGCCGCGGTAGCCCGCCATCCCCGTCGCGCCCGGCCCCTGCGGCGCGCGCCACAGGAACCGCAGCGTCTCCACCGTGCGCTGTGCCGCCTCCCGTCGCGTCACGAGCTTCCGTTCGACGCCGATGGGATACGACGTGAGCGCGAACCCGACCGCCGCCACGCTGCTGAACGACGGCGTGGGCCACCGGTCCGGCACCAGCCGCGTGCGCGGGTCGGACAGCTCCCAGAAGTAGCCGAACGTGCGCTGCTGCAGCGTGTCCAGGAACGGATCGTCACGCCGCGGCACCGACGCATCAGGCGGCGGGAGATCCGCGATGGACGAGGTGCGCGCGGCGTTGCAGGCGGCGAGGGAGAGCAGCAGGGTGCCGAGGACGGCGGAGGATCGCATTCGGTTGCGCCGGAGCCGGTGGAACGAGGTGCGCCCGGCATCCAGCCCTCGCGGGAAGGATGCCGGGCGCGTGTTCACGTCAGAAGCCGTACGTGGCGCCCAGCTGGAAGCGCCGCGGGAAGCCCACCGTGCAGTTGGGCTTGCCCACGTTCGGGTTGCCCTCGGGCGGGATGAAGTCGTTGAAGCAGCCGTAGTTGGTGGCGTTCGTCACGTTGAACGCCTCGCCCACCACCGCCAGCCGCTGCCGCGGCGCGAAGGTGAAGCCCTTCTCCAGCCGCAGGTCGAGCTGCCGGTACGCGAACGCGTCCGGGAAGATGAAGCTCTGCTTGTCCGGGTAGCCGCCGCGGAAGTCGATGTCGTTGGGCCCGAAGCCGCGTGTGGCGTCGATGATGGTGAACGAGCTGCCGCTGTTGAGGCTCAGCAGCGAGCTGAAGCGGAAGTCCCACGGCAGGCCCACGATGCCGGTGGCCACGATCGCGTGGCGCTGGTCGCCGGGGCTGGGGTAGCGGCCCGTGTCCTCGATGCGCGGGCGGTCCAGGCTGAACAGGTCGCGGCCGTTCTGCGTGGCTTTCGAATACGTGTAGTTCAGCGTGGCGCCCCAGCGCGAGGCCGCCGTGTACGGGCGCTCGGCCTTGAGGTAGAGCGCGTCGTACCAGGTGCGCTTGGCGTCGCTGGACACGAACACCGCGGCGTATGACGCCAGCGAGCGGCAGCAGGGGCCGGTGGCGGGGATGGCCGTGGGGTTGTTCGGGTCCACCTGCCGGTTGCCGCGGATCCACGAGAGCAGGTTGTGGCCGCGCACGCCGGTGTACGTGGCCGAGAGCTGCCACGACGACACCGCCTGCCGGATGCCCAGGCTCCACTGCTGCGACATGGGCGGGCGCGTGTTGTTGTCGAGCAGGAACACCTCGGGGTTGGGCGCGCTGCCGCTGGCGATGAGCTGGTCCAGCCCGGCCGCCGTCCCGTACTCGGGCCGCCAGACGATGGTGGGCGTGCCGTTGCGCGGCGCGCCGTTGGTGGAGAACTGGAAGGTGCGCACCGCGTACTGGCGGCGGTACTTCTCGTCGACGATGGCGTTGTAGAAGGTGCGGTCGTAGAAGATGCCGAAGCCGGCGAACACCACCGTGCGCTTGTCGCCCGTGACGTCGAACGAGGCGCCCACCCGCGGCTGGAACGCGCCGTAGAAGGGCGGCCGGTCGGACTTGCCGCTGGTGAAGTAGCTGGACGGCACGAAGCCGCTCAGCGAGTCGCGCAGCGCCTGGGGCGTCACGTAGTCGTTGTTCAGCATGTCCGTCTCGTAGTCCCAGCGCAGGCCCAGGTTGAGCAGCAGGCGCCGCGTGGGGCTCCAGTCGTCCTGCACGTACACGCCCAGCTGCCGGTTCTTGGCGCTTAGATCCGGGTTGCCCACGCCGTACTGCGCCTGCGTGGGCACGTCCAGGCTGTCCGGCCGGTAGGTGTACACCGGGTTGCCGAAGAGGCGCTTCTGCACGTCGTAGGTGAGGAAGTCCAGGTTGGCGCCGCCCTTGAAGACGTGGTCGCCCAGGAAGCCGGCGCGCGTGTACGTCACGTCGTTGCGCAGCGACAGCCGGTCCTGCGTGAAGTTCTGCTCCGTGCTGTTCCCGCCGATGCGGATGGTCCCGATGATGTCGCGCCCCACCAGGCCGGGGTTGAGCGGCGTGGGGTTCCACGAGTAGCGCTGGAAGCTGGCCGACGCCTGGTTGAGCAGGCTGCCGTGCGTCCAGTCGTCCTTCAGCCCGAAGGTGTTCACGTTGTTGCGCAGGTCCGTGGCGGCCTCGAAGCTCGTCTGGCTGCCGAAGTCGCGCGTCTCGTGCTCGTTGCGCAGGTTGGCGGTGAATTCGAGCGTGTGGCTCTCCACCGGCTGGTAGCTCAGCTTGCCGAAGAAGAGGTTGCTGCGGAAGGGCTGCCCGAAGCTGCCCGCGTACTTGCCGAACTGGCTCACGGCCGCGGGCGGCGCGCCGCCGTTGAGGAACACCGTGGCCGCGCGGTCCTGGTAGTTGCCCTCGTACGCGGCGAACAGGTGCAGCTTGTCCTTGATGAGCGGGCCGCCCAGGCTTACGCCCGCCTGCCAGCGGCGGTAGTCCGGCTTGGGCGCGCAGGCGTTGCCCGCCGTCTTCGCCTGGTCGCAGCGCTGGTCGGCGAAGAAGTCCTGCCGCACGAAATCGTTGGGCTGCCCGTACGCGAAGGCGCCGCCCTCCCAGCGGTTGCCGCCGGTGCGGGTCACGGCGGTGATCACGGCGCCGGCGGCCTTCTGGTACTCGGCCTTGTAGTTCTCGGTGATCACCCGGAACTCGCCGATGGCGCTCTGCGGGAACGGGTTGCCGCGGCTGGCGTCCTGCCCGGCCACGCCGCCCTGCAGGATGTCGTTCTTGTAGCTGATGCCGTCGATGAACACGTTCACCTGCTCGGCCGGCAGGCCGCCGCTGCTCACCGTCTTGCGCTGGTCGTCGAGCGAGAGGTGCACGCCGTTGGCCAGCTGGGCGAAGTTGAGGAAGTTGCGGTCGCCCTGCGGCAGCGCCTCCATCTGCTGCCGCGTCACGTTGGTCGCCACCTCGCTCGTCTGCGTCTCGAACGCGCGGTCGCCCACCACGGTGATGCCCTGGAGCGCCACGGTGCGGGCGCCCACGTTCAGGTCCAGCGTGAGCGACTGGCCCACGCCCACCACGATGCTGCGCGCCTGCGTCTCGCCGCCGGTGCCGCGCACGTCTATGGCGTACGTGCCGGGGGGCAGGCCGGCCAGGTTGTAGAAGCCGCCCTGCTGCACCGGCGTGCGCCGCACGAAGCCGGTCTGCGTGTTGCGCGCCTCCACAAAGGCCGTCGCCGCCATGGCGCCTTCGCTGCTCCTCACCGTCCCGCGAATGCTGCCCGTGGACGTCTGCGCGGCGGCCGCGCCGGCGAGCGCGAGGGCCAGCGCCCCCACACCCGCACATGCGCGGAGCAGCCCGCGGATTCCGACTCGGTTTGTCATCGTCGTTCGGCTCCTGGGAGAATGGAACTACGGGATCGGGATAGGGAAAACTCCGGGACTTGCTCGACGCCGGTCCACCTGGCGTCGCGCTACGTCTCTTCGGCCGGCGGAGGGCCGGTGGCGACGCGGTCCGGCGACGCCGCGGGAACGGGCGGGCAGCCGCACGACTCGCGGATCACCAGCTCGGTGGGCAGCGTGAGGTGCACGCGCGCGTGCCGGTTCTCGTCCGCCACGGCGCGCACCAGCTGCTGCATGGCCTGCGCGCCCAGCTCGTTGATGGACACGCGCACGGAGGAGAGCGGCGGGGTGAGGAAGCGCGAGATGGGGATGTCGTCGAAGCCCGCCACCGCCATCTCGCCCGGCACCGCCACGCCGGCCTCGCGCAGCGCGCTGATGGCGCCCAGCGCGCTGGAGTCGTTCGCGGCGAAGAGCGCCGTCGGACGGTCCGCCAGCGCGAGGAGACGGCGGGCCGCCTGGAAGCCCGACTCCTCCGTGAAGTCGCCTTCCATCTCCAGCTCCGCGTCGTGCTGGAGCCCCGCTTCCCGCAGCGCGTCGCGGTAGCCGCGCAGGCGCTCGTACGCGTCGTGGTTGGGCTCGGGCCCGCGCACCATGCCGATGCGCCGGTGCCCGTGCGACGCCAGGTGCAGCGTCATCTCCCGCGCCCCGCCGTAGTTGTCCACCGCCAGCGTGTCGAAGTCGGGGCTCTCAACGGCGGAGTTGAGCAGCACCACGGGCAGGCTCTCCGGCAGGTTGGCGGAGAGGACCTGCACGTCGATGTGAGGCGACATCAGCACCAGCCCGTCCACGCGGCCGCGCATGGCCTGGAGCGCGGCTTCGATGTCGGTGCGGTCGTTGTGGGAGCTGGAGAGGAGCAGGTGGTACTTCTCGCGCTGGGCCGCCTGGTCCAGCCCGCGGATCACCTCGCTGAAGAACTCGCCGTACAGATCGGGCAGCAGGACGCCCAGCGTGCCGGAGCGCCGCATGCTGAGGCTGCGCGCGGCGCCGTTGGGGGCGTAGCGCATCTCCTCGGCGACACGGTGGATGCGCACCCGCGTGTCGTCGGCCACGGGCCCGCTCTCGTTGAGCACCCGCGACACGGTGGCGACGGAGACGCCCGCCACCCGCGCCACGTCCCTGATGGTCACACGCATCGGTTCCTGTTCGGCGGGAGGGGATGCCGGGAATCCTGCGTTGGCGCAGCGGGGGATGCCGCACCGGATGTAACCGATTACTGAAAACGTTTCCACCAGAGTAGAGCACCCGACGCGGCACGTCAAGAGAGACGCGGTGGGCAGCCCTTCACGCTGCCTAGTGTAGTGATTCAGGAAGAGCGTGCGCTATTCGGTGGCTCCGTCATAACGTCATAACCAGGCGGTGTTTGACGGCACGGGCACGAGCCTCCACCTAGGGCGGCCCGCACTAGATGCTTGCCGGCCGGATCACCGGCCGCTAACCATATTGCGTGACCGGTGTACGTTCGTGGCCGGCTCCTGGCGGGACTGGCCCCGCCGCCGACGACCTTCCGGCGGGTGTCGCCGGCCCGCTGACCCCAGAGTGCCGGCCGAAGGGCCACCGCCCGGCTGGGCCCGTTCCCCAACCTTCCCCACCACCGCCTCACCCGCCATGCGCCGGCCCGCTGGGGCCTTCGCGCGGACCTTCCGCAGGCCGTCCATCCCTCCGGCCGAGCGCCGACGTTCGACAACGCGGTGAGCGGCACGCCCCCCACGGGCGCGCCGTGTCGTGCAGCCCCGTAGCTCGCGCTCAGGCGATGCGGCGGGGCTTGCCCTTTCTCGGCGCCCGCCGGGTATTCGATCCGGGCAGGTCGCCGCCGGGATCGAACGTTCCTGGTCCGTCTACCCGCTTCCAACCCGGAGAAGAGCCATGAGCCACGATTGCGCAGTCTATGCCGAGTGGTCCGACAGCCACAAGAAGATGGAGCCGGAGGCCAACGTCCGCGTCTTCAACCGGGTAGAGGTGGAGTCGAAGGGAAGCACCAGCCTGGACATGGAGACCGGTGCGGTGAGCCTGCAGCCCGGCACCTACCACATCACCGCCAGCTCCATCGTCACGCCGTTCTTTCCCGAGACGGACACAGACGGGCGCGTGACGCCGCAACCGCGGCCGTACGGCGGGTACGCGCGGCTGCGCTACGCCGACAAGGCGGCCCGCGAGGACACTCCCATCGCCCTGGGCACCATCAGCCACGTCAACATGCTGCCCAGCCTGATCGACACGTACCTTCACGTGGACGAGCCGGTGGAGATCATGCTGGACCACCAGGCCGGGGCCCACACCGAAGACCTGTACCTGCAGGTGGCGGTGGAAGACTCGTCGTGGCACATCTTCGCGCGCATCAGCATCCACCGCCTGTAGGCCGGCGTCCGCGGTTCCCCCATCGCTACAGCCAACGGGACGGTACTTCGATGCAATACAAGATCACCGCGCAGATTCCGCCGCTGGCCGCGCCGGGCACGCGCACCTCGCAGGTGAACCGCGTGTTCAACGCGGCGCTGGGCGAGTTCCTGGACCAGCACGGAGGCGCGCGGTACGAGGAGATGTACGCGCGGTACATTGGCATCGCGCCGCGATTCCGCCCCCGCAGCGGCGACTGCGATCCGTGGGTGCCGGCGGAGGAGGCGGACGACGCCCTGAAGGCGGTGCTGCGGCGCGGCACGCTACGGTTCGGCTTCGTCGCCGGCGTGCCGTACGTCTATCGCGACGAGGGCAGGCTCACCGGCCTGGATTACGAGCTGGGGCAGGCGCTGACCGAGATCATCAGCCACCACTACCATGGCGCGCCGCACCGGCTGCGGGCCGAGTGGGTGGAGCTGGCGCTGCCGGGCGAGGAGCAGGCGGACAAGCTGGCGGCACTGGCGGGCGGGCTGGCGGAGGGCGATTTCGACATCGCCCTCTCCGGCCAGATGATGCTTCCCACCAGCTACCTGGGCGGCGCCAAGATCGAGTGGACGGCGCCGACGGCCATCCTCTTCACCGCCGTCAGCTACACCGGGCGTGACGACGACAAGCTGGACGTCAGGAAGATGGCGGCCCTGCACTCCGGAGACCTGCCGGCGTTCGAGGCGTACGCCGCCGCCGAGAGTCAGCGCCTGGGGCTGGAGCTGCGGCTGTTCAGCGTGATGAACCCCGGTCCGTCGCCCGGCGCGGCCACGAACCTGGTGTACGCCATCCATACCGCCGGCGGCCGCGCCGTCTGGGACACGGGCGACATCAGCGACTCCGACACGGTGATGCTGACCGCCACCGACCACTTCGCCGTGGGCGATTCGCTTGCGTCGGGCGAGCAGTCCACGCGCCAGGGCTTCGGCGGCATCTACCTGAACATCCCTGCTACACAGGAGCTGTGGCCCCTCGCCGGCTTCACCGCCGGCCCGGGAGACGTGGCGCAGCCGCACTTCGCCGTCTTCGCCGAGCACTCCGACAGCAAGAAGCCGATGGCGGTCGATTCCACCCAGCCCGCGCAGAGCAGCGGGTGGAACGTGCGCGTCTTCAACCGCACGGAATCCTCGCGCGGCACGAGCGTGCAGTTGGAGGCGGGCACCGGCGTGGTGAAGCTGGCGGCGGGGCGCTACCACGTCACCGCTACGTCGCTGGTCACCTACGACGACATGGCTGCCTTCGGAAAGGTGACCACCGACGCGGAGCCGTACGGCGGATACTGCCGCCTGCGCCGCGCGGAAGACGTGGGCTGCGGCAACGAGAAGGCTCTGGCCGTCGGCACCATGAGCAACGCCAACATGGTCCCCAGCACCATCGACGCGTACCTGGAGCTGGCCGAGGAGACGCGCCTGGTGCTGGAGCACCAGGTGGGCGCCAACGTGGACCACCTGTACCTGCAGGGCATCTGGGAGAAGTCGTCGTGGCACGTCTTTGCCCGCATCGCCATCCAGAGCGTGTAGCCGCGGCCGTCCCCGGCATGCTGCGGGTTCAGGGTCGGAGGGGCGGACAGGACGAGCGGGTGGTGGATATCAGGGCCTTCGCGCGTGCCGCCGCATCCGGGGACCGTCGCGAGCCCGAGGCTCGGCACCGGCGAGCTGCCCCGCGCGGCGGTTTCGCCGTTCCTCCTCCCGCACGGATGTTCCTGTTGCCCCTCGCCGCTAGACCTGTGCCTTCTCCGGCCGCCCGTCTCAACGCCGAGATCCAGTCTGAGGACCCCAAGCCGTTCGCCTGGACCGACAGCGTCCAGCACATCCTCGAGAAAGTCACGAAAGCGCGTGCGACTCTCGAGGCACTACCTAGAGCCGCCGGTCATCTACGTTCGATTCATCGTCCGAGGTATTATCGAGAGCGGGAGGCATTCGGCAGGGCAAGGAAGCGTCGCATCCGAGGTGGACCTGCTGGTCGGGAGATGCGACGCGGCTGGTCATCCCGAGGTCCGCCGATAGCTGGCCTTCAATCCTCCGCCGAAAGCTCGTTGCCGGAGGGGGGCGGACGCGCTAGGCTGGAGGATTGGCGGGTGGGACGGGAGATGATGATCTGCTGCTCCCGCCAATCATCCCGAACCCGCGAAGCGAGGAGCGCCGTGCCGGAGCTGCCGGACGTGCTGGTGTACCTGGACCGGCTGGCGGCGTTCACGCTGGGGAAGCCGGTGGAGCGGGTGGAGATGCTGAACCCGTTCGTTCTGCGCACCGTCTCCCCGCCCATCAAAGCGCTGGAGGGGAAGCGCGTCACGGAGCTGCGGAGGATGGGGAAGCGGCTCGTGATGGGGCTGGAGGACGACCTCTTCCTCGTGATCCACCTGATGATCGCGGGGCGTCTGCGGTGGAGGTCGCTCGCCAAGCCGATGGGTGGCAAGCTGGTCCTGGCGCGCTTCCACTTCCCCGATGGCATACTGCATCTAACGGAAGCGGGGACGAAGCGCCGGGCGATGCTGCACGTGGTGCAGGGCGAGGACGCGCTCGCGCAGTTCGACCGTGGAGGGCTGGAGGTGATGGATGCTGACCTGCCCGCGTTCGCCGAACGTCTCCGCTCCGAGAACCACACGCTGAAGCGGGCGCTCACCGACCCGAGGCTGTTCAGCGGCATCGGTAACGCGTACTCGGACGAGGTCCTGCACCGCGCGCGCCTCTCGCCCATGCTGCTCACGCAGAAGATGGCGGACGCGCAGGTGGCGGCGCTGTTCGATGCGGTGCGGACGACGCTGGCGGAGTGGAGCGAGCGGCTGCTGCGCGAGGCGGGCGGGGATTTTCCGGAGAAGGTGACGGCGTTCCATCCGGCGATGGCGGTGCACGGGCGGTTCGGGATGCCGTGCCCGGTGTGCAACGCGCCCGTGCAGCGCATCCGCTACGCCGACAACGAGACGAACTACTGCGCCCGCTGCCAGACCGGCGGCCGCCTCCTCGCCGACCGCGCCATGTCGCGCCTCCTCAAGGAAGACTGGCCCCGCTCCATCGACGACCTGGAGTGACCCTCCGCCCGACCGCAATCCGTTGTAGGGGTGCGATTTATCGCATCCGCCCGCTCGGTAGCGCGACCATCCTGCGTCTCGCACTGACCTTCTGGCGACGCTGGCGAATCCACCGCGACGCGATAACGCGAGCGGCGCATCGCCCGCACCGCATCTCACGTCTTCTGATGACGCGCTGTCCGCCATCACCTCCGGCGTCCGCGACGCTTTCCTGAGTCGTTGCGGCGCGGCGGCGTGGGCTCGCGCGCATGGTCGACGGCCTGAAGCGCGTTGACGGTCAGGTAGGTCACCGTGTCCCAGGCGTTGTGGATCCCCACGCAGACCATGAGCAGCGTCGCGCCGGCGATCATCGACTCCGGCCCTTCCACGTCGCGGGCGAGGAGCACGGCGGCAAGGAGAATGGCCGCGTACGACACGGCCGGCAGCACGATGTGGAAGATCCAGTCCTCGGCCACGGGCGCGTAGGTCTCCTGGCTGCGCGCCCGCCGCAGCACCAGGCCGGAGTACACGAGCGCCGCCGCGCCGATCACGCCGAGGATCGCGCGCAGGCTCCCGTATCCGGGCCAGGGCGCGGACATGAGGCAGGAGACGACGAGCGCGACGGTGAAGTGCACCACGGTGGGAGTCCCGAACGCTTCGATTCCCCCTGCCGGGTCGCCTCCCGCCAGCGCCTGCCGTCCGCTGGAGGCGATGAGGCTCTGGACCACGAACTGGAGCCCCGTGAGGGCGGCCGCCGCCGTGCCGGTGAGCAGGTAGAAGTTGCCCCAGCCACCCAGCGCGGCGTGGATCGAAGCGTCCATCGAGCCTCCCGTTCGAGTCGTGGCGCGGCGCTCAGGCCTTCGCTTCCTCGACGAGGTAGCGCAGCCAGACCACGTCGTCCTCCCGCCGCTCCACCGACTGGAGCGCGAGGCGGCGCGGCACGACGCCGTCGGCGTCCACATCGAACAGCGCCGGTGTCCCGATCCGCCCGTCCGCCACAGGTGCGATGAGCAGGCTCACCTCGTCGATCAGCCCGTCGCGCAGCATTCCGCCATTGATCCGCCCGCCGCCTTCCAGCATCAGCGTGCGCACGCCGAAGCCCTCGCCGATCTTCTCCAGCGCGAGCGGCAGGTCCACGTCGCGTGCCCCGGCGAGGATGTACGACACGCCGCGTTCGCGAAGGAACGCGAGATACTCGTCCGACACGCGCTCGGACAGGATCGCGACCACATGGTCGCCGTCGATGTCGTTCGACTCCCACGCGAGGCGCCCGCTCGCGTCGATGGCGAAGGCGAAGGAGTCGTGTTCGCCCGGCGCGCGGAAGTCCTCGCGCGTCGCGCCGCCCGCGTGCTCGCGCGCGAGTTCAGCTTCGGAGCGGACGCCCTTCGCGAACGGCTCCATCGTCACGCGTCCGCAGATCCACGCGTCGGGCTCGTAGCCGGCGTGCACCAGCTCGTACTGCCGCCGCCCCTCGGGCGAGATGGGCCAGCGGTCCACGACGATGCGCCCGTCGGTGGACGCCATCATATGGCAGATCACGCGCGGCCGGGCCGAGGCCGAATTCGGAGCCGCCGTCACCGGTCCACCATCGCGGCCTGGCGCTCGTTGTAGCGCGGCCCGGACA
>DASRQW010000423.1 GCA_035696245.1 Longimicrobiaceae bacterium
CGTCTCTACCCACTCCGCTCCCATCCCTCCTCCTTGGCCCCTGTACCCTTTGTTTACCCGGCGGCAGTATAGGACACACTTGTGGGTAATGGGTAGAGCTGCTTGGGAGAGGGTTTCGTGCCTGCGCTTCCGTCGAAAGCCGTTTCGCGGTAGATACATCGGATGGCCGACGATGACGTCGCCACGGTCGTTGCGCCGTGCGGCGTCTCTTCGCCTCCGCTCGCCATCAGCGAGATCGCATCTTCCGACAGATTCGATTCAATCGACGCATCCCCGGCAGAGAAGCAAACGAAATCGCCCGATCCCAACCGAGATGAGACTCGGCCCGGACCGGGCGATTTGTCGAGCAGCGACTGGCGCGAGGGGCTCCGCGCCGGAGGCTTGGGGTTAGTCCGCGAAGGCGGACTTTGCGCAGTCGTTGCCGCGGTTTCAACCGCCCGGCATCCCCGGCTGTTCATCTCCCGCATCGTTGGGCCGCTTCTGGCGAAGCAGGCGACTGGGTTGGGAGACGAAAGCCTACCGCGCGAAGTCGACCGCGCGGGTTTCGCGGATGACGACGACCTTGATCTGGCCGGGGTACTGGAGCTCGGCCTCGATGCGGCGCGCCGTCTCCTCGCTGAGCCGAGTCATGTCCTCGTCGCTGACCTGCTCGGGCGTGACCAGGATGCGCAGCTCGCGGCCGGCCTGGATGGCGAAGCAGCGCTCCACGCCGGGGAACGAGGTGGCGATCTCCTCCAGCTTCTCCAGGCGCTTCACGTACGTCTCGAACATCTCGCGCCGTGCGCCGGGGCGCGAGCCGGAGATGGCGTCGCCGGCGGTGACCAGGAAGGTCTCCGGGTAGAGGTGCGGCTCCTCGTCGTGGTGCGCCTTGATGGCGTTCAGCACCTGCGGGCCCTCGCCGTACTTCTTGCACAGGTTCCAGCCCAGCTCCACGTGGGTGCCCTCGTGCTCGTGGGTCATGCCCTTGCCCACGTCGTGCAGCAGGCCCATGCGCTTGGCGAGCGTGGCGTCGAAGCCCATCTCGGCCGCCATGTTGCCGGCCAGCAGCGCCACCTCCTTGGAGTGCAGCAGCTGGTTCTGGCCGTACGACGTGCGGAACTTCAGGCGCCCCAGCACCTTGACGACCTCGGGGTGCACGCCGTGGATGCCCAGCTCGTACAGCACCTCCTCGGCGGCCTCGCGCATGCCGTTCTCCACCTCCTTGCGGCTCTTCGCGACCACGTCGTCGATGCGGCCGGGGTGGATGCGCCCGTCGCTGACCAGCTTCTCCAGCGCGATGCGCGCCGTCTCGCGGCGGATGGGGTCGAAGCCGGAGAGCACCACCGCCTCGGGCGTGTCGTCGATGATGACGTCGATGCCGGTGGCCTGCTCGAAGGCGCGGATGTTCCGCCCCTCGCGGCCGATGATGCGGCCCTTCATCTCGTCCGACGGAAGGGAGACGACGGAGACGGTGGTCTCGGCCGTGTGGTCGGCGGCGATGCGCTGGATGGCGAGGGAGATGATCTTCTTGGCCTCGCGCTCGCCGTCGCGCCGCGCCTCCTCCTTGATCTCGCGGACGCGCTGGGCGCCGGTGGCGCGCGCCTCCTCCTCCATCTCGTGCATGAGCGTGCGGCGCGCCTCGTCGCCGGTGAGGCCCGCCAGCGACTCCAGGCGGTGCTGCACCTCGGCGAAGCGGCCGCGCAGCTCCTGCTCCTGCGCCTCGGCGGCCTGCTCGCGCGCGGCGATGGCCTCGGCACGCTTCTCCTGCGCCTGGCCCTTCTCCTCCACCAGGTGGAACTTGCGGTCCAGCGACTCCTCGCGCTCCTGGAGCCGGCGCTCCACGCGCTCGATCTCGTCGCGGCGGCGGGCCTCCTCGCGCTCCCACTCCTCCTTGGCGCGGAACGCCTCTTCCTTGCCGGCCAGCACCTCGGCCTTGCGCAGGCTCTCGGCCTCGCCCTCGGCGGCCGAGCGGATGCGCGCCGCCTCGTCGTTCGCGGTCGCGCGTGCGCTGCGGAGGCGCCCTTCCAGCAGGCTCTTGCCCACCATGAAGCCCCCGGCGCCCGCCACGAGGGCGGCCGCCAGGGCGATCAGAATCGTTTGCATCTGAGTTTTATTTCCGGCACGGGCACGAGGCCCGCGGCAGGGTACAATAAGGCGCGGTGGCAGAAACGGAGTTCCTCCTGCCACCGTCGCATCCCACGCATGACTGTCGGGCGTATGCGCGCGGCGAAGGGGCCGCACGAAAAACATACCGAAGTCGCACTTGCATCCGCAACCCCGGTGCCACGGCGGCGGGTGCGGCTTGTCGGAAGATGGCGGGCGGCGTAGCTTCGCGGGTTCCCCTTCCTCACACCCCGGAACCGCCGCATGACCGACCGCCAGCACCCCGAAGCCGAGCACGAGTACGTCCTGGGCACCGACCGCGACGAGCTGGTGCGGCTGGGCTTCCAGCACCAGGTGTGGCGCGGCGAGGCCGCCGCCGGCTGGGAGGCGGGCGGCTTCGGGCCCGGCAAGGCGCTGCTGGACGTGGGTTGCGGCCCCGGCTACGCCACGTTCGACCTCGCCCAGCTCGTCGGCTCGCGGGGGCGGGTGCACGGCGTGGACGCCAGCGCGCGCTTCGTGGCCGAGCTGCGCGCGCAGGCGGAGGGGCGCGGCCTGGCCAACGTGTCCGCGGAGGTGGGCGACGTGGAGCGCCTGCCCCTCGCCGCCGCAAGCTTCGACGGGGCGTACGCGCGCTGGGTGCTCTTCGTCGTGAGCGACCCGGACGCGGTGGTCGCCTCCGTCGGGCGGGCGCTGCGGACGGGCGGGACGTTCGTGGTACACGACTACTGTCATTACGAAGGCGCGTTCGTCTCCCCGCCCGCGCCCGTGTTCGCCCGCGGCTTCCGCGCCGTCGCCGAGAGCATCCGCGCGCACGGCGGCGATCCCGACGTGGGCGCCGCGCTGCCGGCGATGATGCGGCGCCACGGCCTGGAGCCCCGGTCGGTGCGCCCCATCCAGCGCATCGCCCGCCCCGGCACCGCGCTGTGGAAGTGGCCGGAGACCTTCTTCGACAACTACTTCCCCTCCCTCGTCGAATCCGGCCTGCTCACCGAAGCCGAGCGCGCCGAGTTCATGGACGGCTGGCACCGCCGCGCGAACGACCCCGCCTCCTTCTTCTGGACCCCGCCGATGATCGAGATCGTGGGCGTGAAGGGCTGACCGCCACGCAGACCGCTGCCCGATATCGCCGGCCCGATCTCGTACGAATCTCGAACGAAAACGAAACCTCGCCCTGAACCATGCAATCGACCGAAGCACCGAGGTTCACCTGGGACTGGTCGGCGCGGGATCACCTGGCCGTGCGCCGCATCCTGTTCCGCAGGTCGCCCATCCGCTGGATCATCATGGGCTTCTCGCTCCTCAGCCTGGTGGTCTTGGCGACGTCCATTGCCGGCGCCGTATCCGAACATCGCTCCGTGGGCAGCATCCTTTCCGAGAACGCCCGGTGGATCGGCATCTTCCTCATGTGGAGTGTGATCCTGCCCTGGTGGGGCCGCCGCGCCAGCGTGCGCGCGCACACGAAGCTTCACAGCGGGCCGCAGTGGCTCGCTCTCGGCACCGACGGGGCGGAGGGTGGCTGCGACACCTGCTCGACGGCCCTGAGATGGGACCGGTTCTCGCGGGTGGTCGAGACCGCCGAGTTCTTCCTCATGTATTACAGCGCCAATTGCGCCGTGTATCTTCCCAAGCGGCTCCTTTCCACGCCGGCCGAGCTGGACCACATCCGTGGGCTTCTCCGCGAGCGGATGCCCCACGCGTCGTTCACCTCCCACGCCTGAACGAAACTGCCTGGGGCAGAGCGGCGGGGACGGGGAATGCCGGCGCTCCCCTGCGGCGCCCATCGGCACGGCATCTGCGCGGTTCGGCCCCGACTCTCACCCGGAGGAGCTCGTATGCTCGGTAGATTCTTGACGGTCGTCCTGATCTTCGCGGCCGCCTGTGGGCCCCTGCGCCACGGGAGCGCGCCCGAGGCCGATTCCGGCCCGCTGCGGCTGTGCGTGCGCAACGCGACGGTGGGCTACGGAACGCTGGTGGCTCGCGCGGGCAGCACGCGCTTCGACGTCGATCCCGGCTCGGAGGTCTGCAAGCCGCTGATGGGCATCACGCAGGCTACGGTGGTGCTGCGGGCGAGGACGAACGGCGGCGGCTCGGCCGGTCCGCTGTCGTACGGGACCACGCTGCTGCCCGGCACGTCGAGCTGCTGGCGCTGGCGGCTGGGCAACTCGGCCTCCACGCAACTCGACCTGCTGCCGTGCGAAGAGCCCGCCTCCGGCACCTCGTCCGGCGACACCACTCGGCACCGTTAGCCGCACCCGCCGTCCGCCCGCTTCGGGCAGATGCGCCCGCTACCGCGCATCTGCCCCACATCTCACGTTCGCGATTCCCATCCCGCGGACGCACCTCACATCTCCCGTGCCGGCCGCACACATGGTGGATCTGCTCGTGGTTCCCGACTTCCTCGACGCCGCTGCGCACGGGGAGCTGATGGCGGCGCTCCGCGAATCCGCGGGGGCAGCGGCAACGGTGCTCAGCGCTGCAGCCGGGGGTGCCGTCCACGCGAGCGTGCGCAAGGCCACACGCGTAGCCGTCCCCGCCGAGGTGCGCGAGGCCCTGCGGCAGCGCCTGCTTGCGCGCAAGGCGGAGATAGAGGCGCACTTCGGCGTGGCTCTGAACGACTGCGAGGAGCCGCAGTTCCTGCGCTACGAGGAGGGCGACTTCTTCGTTCCGCACCAGGACGGCAACACGCCGCTGGTGTACGACGACTCGCGCCACCGCCGCATCTCCGCCGTGATCTTCCTCAGCACGCACTCCGACGAGCCCACGCCGGACACGTACGGCGGCGGCTCGCTCCTCTTCCACCGCCCGTACTCGGAGCCCGGCGAGCCCATCCCCGCGCCCGCCACGCCCGGCACCCTCGTCCTCTTCCGCGCGGAGACCACACACGAGGTCACGCCCGTCACCCACGGCGAGCGCTACACCATCGCCACGTGGTTCAGGTAACTCATCGGCCAGGAGCTCGCAGCGTCTGAAAAGGGGTGGCGAGGAGGTGGCGTAGAGCGGCATCGTGAACTCCCGATGGCAAGTCGTAACTCGAAGGCGGAGCAACGGCTTGCGGCCTTGACCCCCCAGCCCGGAGGCCCAGATGCGGAAGATCACGTTGAAGCTGGAAGACCTGCAAGTCGATAGCTTCGAAACGCAGGCGATCGGGGCGGCGAGCGGGACCATCCACGCAATGTCGCCCGGCCTCACCACGGACTGCGAGACGGACACGTGCGAGCCGGGATCGCAGCCCCCGGTCTGCGACGACACCGTCAACGGGTCATGCCACCGCACCTGCTATCATCTGTTCGATACCTGCCAGCCGGCCAGCGGGTGCATGCTCTGCGGCGACACCGCGTTCTGCGGTTAGCCGAGTACTGGCGGCGTAGGCTGCGCTCTCCCGAGCGCATGAGAAGCGACCGAAGCGCAGACATGAAGAGGCCCGCCGCATCCCGCGACGGGCCTCTTCATCGTTTACGATCGGAAGGTGCGAGCAGGTCCGCATCCGATCCGCTCACCGCGCCTTCTTCTTCGCTCCAGCCGTCTCCGCCGATTCGGGCGGTGGGATGGGGCGGCCCGCCTCCGCGGCTTCCAACACGGCTGAGAGAGTGGCGGCGCGGCGGGCGGATTCCTCGCGGACGGCCTGGATCTCCTCGCGGGCGCGGAACAGCTCGTCCGTGATGGAGAGCGCGGCCAGGATCGCCGCGCGGTGCGGCTCCAGCGTGGGCGGCAGCGCGCGGACCGTGGCGTCCACGTGGGCGGCCACGGCGCGCGTGTACTCGGGCGGCGCGTCGGAGCGCAGGATGTGGCGGTCGCCCGCGATCTCCACCGTCACGGTGTGCCGCGGCGCGGCGGGCTTGCGGCGGCTCACCGGCCCTCCAGCACGGCCAAGCGCGACAGCAGCGCGGCGATTCGCGTACGCGCCTCGGCCGTGCGGCTCAGCAGCACCGCGTTCTCGGCCCGCAGGCGCCGCATCTCCGCCCCGTCGCCCTCGCCCGAGGATGCCGCGTCGCGAGTCACGTCTTCCAGCACGGCGCGAAGGCGCACGACCTCCGCCTCCGCGTCGGCCGTGCGGCGGCGGAGGTCGGCGAGCGTGCCGGCAGCGGAGCGGGCGGCGGCCTCCAGCCGCTCCCACCCCGCCTCGGCCGCGGCGGTAGCCTCGTCAGCGGCGGGCGATGCCATGGCGGTCCTGGAGAGCGGCGAGGACGCGCTGCACGGACTTGTCCACCTCCGCGTCGGTCAGCGTGCGGTCCGGCGTGCGGAAGCGCAGGCGCCACGCTAGGCTGCGCGTGCCGTCCGGGATCCCCTTGCCCTCGTACAGGTCGAACGGGAACACCGCCTCCAGCAGCGGCCCGGCGGACTCGCGGATCGCCGCCTCCACCTCGGCCGAAGCCACGGCGAGCGGCACCAGCAGCGCCATGTCGCGCTCCGACGCGGGGAACACCGGCAGCTCGCGGTACAGAACGCCGCGGCGGTCGGCGAGCTTCGCCGGCATGCGTGCCTCGACCACGAACACGGGTGCCGCCCACGCGGGCGCATCCACTGCCGCGGGCGCGACAAGGCCGCCGCCGCCAACCAAGTCCCCGGCGGAGACGAGGCGGAAGCGCACCGACGGGTCCGTCACGGGCGCGAGCGCATCCCACTCGCCCGGCTGCACCGCGCCCTGCGGGAACTCGGCGGACAGCTCCTCCATCAGCCCCTTCAGGTCCCACGTGTCCAGCGGCGGCGCCTCGCCCGTCCAGCTCGCGGGCCGCGACGCGCCGGTGAGGACGGCGGCGAACCGCATCTCCTCGCGCATCTCCCCCGCCCCGCCGGCTGCGAAGACGGTGCCTACGGAGAAGAGGCGCACGTCGCGAACGCCGTGGGCGAAGTTGTGCTCCACGCGCCGCAGCAGCCCCGGCGCCAGCGACGAGCGCAAGAAGCCCTCCTCGGCCGAAAGCGGGTTGAGCAGCCGCAGCGTGTTGCCGGCCTCGGGCGCGAAGGCGGCCGTGCGCGCCTCCAGGAAGCCGCGCGCCACGAACACCTCGCGCACCCGCCGCTCCACCGCGACCAGCGCGTCGTCCGGCACCTCGCTGGGGCGGAACGGGCGCAGCTCCTCGGCGAACGACTCGTAGCCCCGCCGCCGCGCGATCTCCTCGATCAGGTCGATCTCGCCCGTCACGTCCGGCCGGAAGCCGGGCACCGACACCGTCAGCGCGCCATCTCCCGCGCCCGCCGCGTCGCCGCCGTCCTCCAGCATCGCGTCGGCCGAGCCGCCGTCGCCCTCCACGCCGAAGCCGATGGAGCGCAGCAGCTCGCCGATCTCCGTCGTCGGGAGATAGACGCCGAGCAGCTTCTCCACCCGCCGCGGGCGCAGGGAGATGCGGGGCCGCTGGAACGGAGTGGGATTCAGATCGACGACCTCCTCAACCCGTCCACCCGCCACGGAGACGATGAGGTCGCACACGCGCCTCGTCGCCAGCGCCTGGCCTTCGGGGTCCACGCCGCGCTCGAAGCGGTACGATGCGTCCGTGGATAGGCCCAGGCGCCGCGACGTCTTCCGCACCGAGAGCGGGTCGAAGAGCGCGCACTCGATCAGCAGGTCGGTCGTGTCGTCGCCCACCTCGCTGTTCTCGCCGCCCATCACCCCGGCGATGCCGACCGAACGCTCGCCATCGGCAATCATCAGGTCGGTCGCGAGCAGCGTGCGCTCCGTGCCGTCCAGCGTCGTGAACTTCTCGTCGGGAGATGCGCGGCGGATGCGCACCTGCCCACCGCGGAGCTTGGCGAGGTCGAACGCATGCAGCGGCTGGCCCAGCTCCAGCAGCACGAAGTTGGTCGCATCCACCACGTTGTTGATGGGGCGCACGCCCACCGCGCGCAGCCGTGTCGCCAGCCACTCCGGCGACGCTCCGACCTTCACGCCGCGCACGACCGCCGCCATGTACCGCGGGCACCCGGCGACGTCCTCGATCACAATCTCCACCCCGGCGGACGGCAGCGAGCCCGTTGCCCCGGCGGACACGATCTGCGGGAACGTCGTCGGCGCGTTCGGGAAGCTGGGCAGATGCACGTCCTCCGCGCCGCCGGGCGCCGCCTCGCGCGCGACGCCCACGTGCGACAGCAGCTCCGGGCGGTTGGGCGTCACGTCCACCACGAGGCGCGCGTCGTCCAGCTCCAGCGCGTCGCGGAAGCTCGTGCCCAGCGCGTACTCGCCCGCCAGCGTCATCAGCCCGGCGTGGTCGCGGCCCAGGCCAAGCTCGCGCGCGGAGCAGAGCATACCCTCGCTCGCCTCGCCGCGCAGCTTCGCCTTCTTGATCGCCAGCCCGCCGGGCAGCGTCGCGCCCACGGGTGCGAACGGGTAGAAGCGTCCCGCCTCCACGTTCGGCGCGCCGCATACGACCTGCAGCGGCTCCCCCGCGCCCGCATCCACCGTGCAGATGCGCAGCTTGTCCGCGTTGGGGTGCGGGCGCACGTCGGTCACGCGCGCCACCACCACGCCGCCGATCCCGGCGCCCAGGTCCACGATCTCGTCGACCGGCGCGCCGAGGAGGGCGAGCCGGTCGGCCACCTCCTGCGGCGTGCCCTGGATGGCGGGAGCGAGCGCCTTCAGCCAGCGATACGAAACGTTCATCTATCCACCCGGTCGGTCGTCGTCGGAATCATCGAAGGCGTTCGGCGGCGCTTCAGGAGAACTGCTCCAGGAAGCGCACGTCGTTCTCGTACAGCAGGCGGATGTCCGGGATCTTGTAGCGCTGCATGGCGATGCGGCCCGGCCCCATGCCGAACGCGAACCCCGTGTACCGCTCCGGGTCGATGCCCACGTTCTCGAACACCTTGGGATGCACCATGCCGCTGCCCATGATCTCCATCCAGCCCGTGCCCTTGCAGGCGCTGCACCCGGTGCCGCCGCAGATCTGGCACGACACGTCCACCTCGGCGCTGGGCTCCGTGAACGGGAAGAACGACGGGCGGAAACGCGTCTTCGTGCCCGGCCCGAAGAACCGGCGCGCGAAGGTGCTGATGGTCGCCTTGTAGTCCACGAACGTGATCCCCTCGTCCACCGCCAGCCCTTCCAGCTGCTCGAACGCCGGCGCGTGCGAGGCGTCGAACGGGTCGCGGCGGTACACCACGCCGGGAACGACCACGCGGATGGGCGGCTTGTACTGCTCCATCACGTGCGCTTGCCCCGGCGAGGTGTGCGTGCGCAGGACCACGCCGTCGGCCAGGTAGAAGGTGTCGTGCATGTCGGCCGCGGGGTGGTCGAGCGGGGTGTTGAGCTTGGTGAAGTTGTACTCCGCCGTCTCCACCTCGGGCCCCGCCACGCGGCTGAA
>DASRQW010000424.1 GCA_035696245.1 Longimicrobiaceae bacterium
GATGCGGGAGATGCGGGAGATGCGGGGCGGCCGGCGCTTCGGCGGACGCGCGGCATCGACGGTCTCGGCCGTGCTGGCGGTCACGATGATGGCCGCCTGCTCGCGCCCGGGCCGCCGCGACGCGGATGAGCGCGACGCCTCGCAGATCGCGATGGGGAGCCCGGAGCACGGCGCGGTGCTGATCCGCAAGTACGGCTGCGGGAGCTGCCACACCATTCCCGGCATCCCCGGGGCGAAGTCCACCGTGGGGCCGCCGCTGGCCGGCATCGCGGGCCGCTCGTACATCGCCGGCGTGCTGCCGAACAACCCCGACAACATGACCGCCTGGATCCACAACCCGCCCGCCGTGGATTCCAAGACCGCCATGCCGTACATGGGCATCTCCGCCGCCGAAGCCCGCGACATCGCCGCTTACATCTACACCCTCAAGTAGCCGCCGCCAGCGCGGGCATGGACATCATACCAACCCATCCGCATGTAGGGGTGCGATTTATCGCATCCGGAATGCCCCTGTCCGCGATTTCATCTACGTCCGCACATCTACCGGAATCCTTCCTCTTGTTCATCTGCCGTCCAGCCGTTCCTGCGATTCGCGCGCATAAACCACCGTCCGCGGGAGCCTATCCATCTTCCCCACCCGCAATTAAAGATGTTGACAGCGGATGCACTCCCGCTTAGGATCAACTAAACATCTAGTTGATCGCCTGCGCCACGAAGCTAGGCGTCAGATGCGCTGCTGTTGCGGCGTTCATCTCCGCGCCGCGAGCAACGGTTTTTGCCGCGGCGGCATCGAACGGTCGGCCCGAGCAGTTCCGCAGGTTATCTCCCCCACGCAGTCCAACCCCATCCCCGAGAGTGCCCATGACTCGAACGGTACGGTCCGCACGAGCCGCCCTGGCCGCAGCCTGCCTGCTGTACGGCGGCGCGGCGCGGGCGCAGAGCGGCGCACGAGCATCCGCCGGAATCGACGTGCCCACCATCCCCATGGTTCGCTACGTGCTGCCCAACGGGATGACGGCGCTGCTGAGCGAAGACCACTCGGCCCCCGTGGCCGCGCTCACGGTGTGGTATCACGTGGGGTCGAAGAACGAGAAGCCCGGCCGCACCGGCTTCGCGCACCTGTTCGAGCACATGATGTTCGAGGGGTCGCAGAACGTGGCCAGCGGCGAGCACCGGCGGCTGGTGCAGTCCATCGGCGGAAGCTTCAACGGCACCACCACCGAAGACCGCACCAACTACTTCGAGACGGTGCCCAGCAACCAGCTGGAGACGGCGATCTGGCTGGAGTCCGACCGCATGGCCACGCTGCTCGAGCGCCTCACGCAGGAGCGCCTGGACGCCGAGCGCGAGATCGTGAAGAACGAGCGGCGGCTGCGGGTGGACAACCAGCCCTTCGGCGTGGCCGACGAGGTGACGACGGCGGCGCTGTTCCCCGGCACCTACCCGTACTCGTGGCCCGTGATCGGGTCGATGACCGACCTGTCGGCGGCGTCGCTCGAGGACGTGAAGGACTTCTTCCGCACGTACTACGCGCCCAACAACGCCACCATCGCCATCAGCGGCGACATCGACGTGGCGCGCACCAGGCAGCTGCTGGACCGCTACTTCGGCGCGATCCCGCGCGGCCCCGCCATCGTCCGCCCGCGCCTGGCGGACCTGACGCTGCCGGCGGAGAAGCGGCTGGTGCTGGAGGACTCGCGCGCACGCGCCCCGCAGATCACCTTCAGCTGGCCCAGCGTGGGCAACCACGCGGCAGACCACTACGCGCTGGACGCGCTGGGGTCGGTCCTGACGCTGGACCGAACCAGCCGCCTGCGGAAGGTGCTCGTGTACGACCGGCAGCTCGCCAGCAACGTCTTCGCCTTCAACAACGCGTTCGAGGACGGCGGCTTCTTCCACGTCACGGTGACGCCGCGGCCCAACGCGTCTCTCAGCGACATCGAGGCGGTGGTCGACAGCGTGGTGGCCGCGGTCAAAACGGCGCCGCTCGCCCGGGCAGAGGTGCAGCGGGTGAAGAACTACGACCTGGTGGACGCCGTCACGGGCCTGCAGTTCAGCCTGGCCCGCGCCGAGAAGATGGCCGAGGGCGAGGTGTTCTATCACGACCCTCTCTCGTACCGCACCGACCTAGCCAAGTCCCAGGCCGTCACCCCGGCCGACGTGCAGCGCGTGGCGCGCCGCTACCTCACCCGCGGCCGCGTGGTGCTCAGCATGGTGCCGGCGGGCAAGCTGGACCAGGTGAGCAAGCCCTCGCTGCCGTACACCAACGTGACTCCGCGCGCCGCCGCCGCGACGGCCGCCGCCCCAACGACCACCGCCGGGGGGACGAACTGATGACGACCACGACGCGCGCCGCTTTCCGGCGCACCCTGGCGGCCGCCCTCGCGCTCGGCGCCGCCGCGACCTCGGCCGTCGCGCAGACGCCGCTGGACCGCTCGCACCGGCCGGTGGCGCCGCCCGCCGCGCCCTTCCGCCTGCCCACGGTGGAGATGCGCACGCTCAGCAACGGCATCTCCGTGGCCGTGATCCAGAACCACCAGATCCCGGTCGTCTCCGTCCGCACGGTGATCGACGCGGGAGGGCTGAACGATCCCGATGGGAAGGCGGGGCTCTCCGCCCTGGTGGCGGCCATGCTCAACGAGGGCACCACCACGCGCAACGCCGACCAGCTCGCGGAGGCGTTCGCCGACCTGGGGAACCCGGTCACGCCGCAGGGCTTCACCACCATCACCCGTAACCTCGACCGCTCCATCGAGCTGCTGGGCGACATGCTCATGCACCCCGCCTTTCCGCAGGTGGCGCTGGACCGCAGCAAGGCCAACACCGTCGCCAACCTGCGGCGTCTGCGCGAGCAGCCGGGCTTCCTGGCGGACCACGTCTTCAACTCGGTGGTGTTCGGCGCCTCGCACCCGTTCGCGCGCACGCCCAGCGAGCAGAGTGTGGGCGGCATCACGCGCGAGGACCTGGTGGCCTTTCACTCGGACTGGTACCGGCCGCAGAACGTGAAGCTCGTGGTGGTCGGCGACGTCACGCCCGACGTGGCGGCGCAGAAGCTGGAGCGCGTGTTGGGCGCCTGGCCGGCGGGCGGCAGGAAGGCCAGCTTCGACGTGCCCGCCCCGCGCGCGGCCGCGCCCACCACCATCTACCTGCTGGACCGCCCCAACTCGCCGCAGAGCACCGTGGTCGTGGGCACCGTGGGCCCTGGCCGCGACACGCCGGACTTCTACGCGCTCGACGCGATGAACACGGTGTACGGCGGCCTCTCGGGCAGCCGGCTCAACAGCAACCTGCGCGAGAAGCACGCGTTCACGTACGGCGCCAACTCGCAACTGGTGTGGCGCCGCCCGCCGCAGCCCGGCACCCTGCGCTCGTCGTCCGACATCGTGGCCGCCAAGACCGACAGCGCGCTGGTCGAGTGGATGAGCGAGCTGCGCGGCATCCGCGGCGCGCGCCCCATCGCCCCGGCCGAGCTGTCGTTCGCCAAGGACAACCGCACCGCCGGCCTCCCCCTGCGCTTCGAGACGGTGTCGCAGATGGCGCAGGCGGTGTCGGACCTCATCCAGAACGGCGTGCCCACGGACTTCTACAACACCTACTCCGAGCGCATCCGCTCGCTGAGCGGCGACGACCTGACCGCCGCCGCCACCAAGTACTGGGACCCGGACCACGCCGCCATCGTGGTCGTGGGCGACCGCAAGGTCGTGGAGCCCGGCCTCCGCGCCCTCCACCTCGCCCCCGTCGTGGTCGTCGACGAGAACGGCAACCCCGTCGAAAGCTGACGCTCCGACGCACATCGTCCGCCCCTGCTTCGGCGCGCATCACCCGTCCGGCATGCACGAAACCTCTCCCTCCCCCAGGTAGTTCTGGGGGAGGGGCAGGGGAGGGGGCCCGCCTCCGCCGCCTCCAATCTCCAGCACACGACGACACGACGAAGGGCCCGGCGCATCCCGCGCCGGGCCCTTCGTCTCATCCGCCGATTTTCTGCGCCTCAGCCGGGGCCGTTCAGGATCTGCGGAAGCAGGTCGCAATCGTCGCCGCGCTCCACGAAGTAGTCCACGCGCAGGTTGCCGCGGGGCTCCCACTCGCCGGGCTTGTCGTTGTCCTCCAGGTTGAGCACCACGAAGTTGCGCTGGGCCAGTATCACGTCTCGCGAGCCGTTGATGCGCACCAGCCGCCCCACGATGTCCGGTGTGCCCAGTTCGATCTCGCCGCCCGTGGCGAGCTTCATCAGCTTGAGCGTGATGCCGGACGGCGGCGGCGTCCCGATACCCGAAGACGTGACCTGGAAGATCCGTGGCGGCACCTGGCCGCCGCCGAGGTGTGCGGGGAGCTTGGAACGGATCTCGGCCAGCGCCGCCACGTGCACGTCGCCACCCAGCACCGTGACCTGAAGGCCTGGGTTGGCAGCCTGGACCCCGAACAGCCACTTGACGAGCCTCTGGCACTCGTTGCGGTTGTTGCTCGCCACCCACGAGTCGCGCAGGTCGTCTTCGATCTCCTCGGTGCCGGGCCACACCTTCAGGAGCGCCAACGCCGCGGCGACCGAGGCGTGCACGAGCGGGATGCTGGACACGACGTAGAGGCGCTTCAGCCCCTTCGCGTTCGCGTCCACCCATGCCTTGGCAGCCGCGATCTGTGCGTCGCCCAGAACGCGGCTGCGGTTCCACATGCGGTTGCTCCGCGTGTCGAGCAGCAGGAACCCTACGCGGCCGTGAGTCCACGCGCGCAGGAAGGACGATGCGGGGTCGACGGGGCCAGCCGAGTGGCTGACCTGGAACTCCGAGTACGCCTGTCGCGCGGCGGCGAAGAACGCCTGCTGCGGACCGTGGTCGTCGTCGTCATGCGACCCCCACCCGTCGTACACGTCGTGGTCGTCCCACGTCATCGCGTTGGGCACCGAAGCCAGCACCGCCGCCACTTCGGGCGCTCCCCACGTCTTCAGGTACAGGCCGCGGTACTGGTCGGCGAGGGCCGCCACGCGCTCGGTCTGCGAGGGGGTGAGCCCGCGGTTCGTGTGGTCGTTGTCGTGCTTCATCCAGATCACATCGGCGTAGATCTGGTCGCCGCCGTGGACCACCATGTCCACGTCTCCGGCGTCGATGTGGTGCTTCAGCTTCTTCCACACCACGAACCTGCGCTCCTCGGGCGTGAAGGCGTACGTGCCGTTGCAGCTCACGAACGCCACCCGCGGCGGGCGCTTGTCCGGCAGCAAGCGAAAGCTGTGTGTTCCCGCGGCGAACATCACGGTGCTCGTGGCGAGCGCCGCCGGCGCGGGGGCCGTGTCCACGGCGTAGGTGACCACCGCGGCAGGCGGCAGCCCCGTCAGCTTGAAGACGCCCACCCGGTACGCGCCCGCTGCCTGGAGCGGCAGGTCGAGGGTTGCGGCCTTCCCGTTTGCGCTCCAATGCAGGCGCGCCATCATGCCCGGCGCGGTGCCCGCCGGAACGGCGCAGAAGATGTTCGCGGTGGTGGACGTGCAGTGCCCGACGACGAGGGTGGACGGAGAGGCCATGGCTCACCGGCGTGGGAGGAGGGTGGATTCGGAGGGGCGTCGGGCAGATGGCGTGGGCCTGCTGAAGCGGTGTGGCCGCGGCCGACGTCCGGCGTCGGTGGTCGTGCAAAATAGTCCCCTATTGATCTTACGCAAGAGCGCCGTTCGCACAATGGTGGCCGACGACGAAGGGCCCGGCGCATCCCGCGCCGGGCCCTTCGTCCCTCCACCATCGACGATCTCGAATCGACGGATCCCGCCGCGATCCGCAGCGGCTCAGCTCACGCGCTTCAGGCTTTCGTGCGTGAGGACGACGGCATCTTCCGGCTCCGCGTCGATCAGGTCGAGCAGCGACGTCTGGAACCGGCTCTCGGACGGCACCTGGTGGCAGCGGCGGCAGCGTGCCTCGTAGCTCTCCGCCCCGCCCACCTGGATGATGGGCGCCTCGTACGGCGCCGGCTCGCCATCCACCAGGCGCTGGTTGCGCGTGGCCAGGTTGCCGCACAGAACGCAGATGGCGTGCAGCTTGTCCACCGTCTCGGCGATGGAGAGCACCGCGCCGATGGGGCCGAACGGCTCGCCGCGGAAGTCCATGTCGGTGCCCGCCACGATCACCCGCGTGCCCCGGTCGGCCAGCAGCGAAAGCACGTCCACGATGCCGTCGTCCAGGAACTGCACCTCGTCGACCGCGATCACGTGGGCGTCGCGGTGCGCCTTCTCGGCCAGCTCGAAGCTGGAGCGGATGGGCACCGCGTCCACGCCCGACCCGTCGTGCGAGCTGATGCGCTTGAGCCCGGCGTAGCGGTCGTCCAGCGCGCTCTTGAACACCTGCACGCGCCGCTTGGCGATGAGGGCGCGGCGCACGCGGCGGATCAGCTCCTCGCTCTTGCCGCTGAACATGACGCCGGTGATCACCTCGATCCAGCCGTGGCCCTCACCGTGGTACAGCGATACGTCTCTCACAACGGGGATGCTTCGTGCGGGAACGGAAGGGGTCCGCCGGGGATGCGGAGCGGGCGGAGGGTCGCACCCAAACTACCCCCCGCCGCGACGGCGGACAAGCCACGCGTGCGGCCTCAGCGGGGCCGGTTGCGGCGCTCGAAGACGACCTCTTCGGCCAGGATCATGTAGCGGATCATGCGCTCGCGCGCGTCCGGGAAGGCGTCCTGCCGGTCGCGGAAGCGGTCGTTGGAGACGATGCTGGCATCCAGCTCGCGCGCGAACGCCAGGATGAAGTAGTCCGCGTCGGTGCCCGCGGGCGCCTGGCGGATCTTGCCTTCCTCGATGTACGCCTCGTAAGCCGCCTTGTCGTCGATCTGGTGGCGCAGCGCCGCGTCGGTCAGCACCAGCGGCTCGTAGCCCTCGTCCACCAGCTTGCGGCACACCAGCTCTATGTTGTGCAGCAGCGGGTGCTCGCCTTCGCTGGAGTGGGCCACGTTGGAGCCGTCCACCAGCACCACCCGCTCCTCGCCTTCCGCACGGTGGTGCTCCGGCTCGGGAGCCGCGGCGGTGCGGGCGGGCGTCGGCGGGCGCGCCGCCGCGGGGGCACGATTGGCTTGGTCGTTCATTCTCGTCTCGGAATCTGGCCGGCGGTCAGGAGCGGCCCGCCACGTCTCGGAATCTGCCCCCTAACCGCACAGCGGGTGCCACCCAGGCCGGCGCCGCGTCAAGGCTCCACACGGACGGTCGGGAGATGCACGGCTGGAATCGCTTCCCCGCGTTCCATCTGCCGATGAACACGCGGGTGAACGTCGGGAGACGAATATCGGCAGATGGGCTCGCATCCCACATCAGGAGCGATCTCCAAAGTCGATGCGAGGAGTCTTCAGCGGATGAGCAGCGGTGATGACGACAGTCGCGGGAGATGCTGTAGATGCGGACGCGACGAGCGGCCGCTGTTCGATCGGGGCGGGGATTCGGCGGATGCGAGGCGATCCGTCAGCCCGCCTGGGCGGTGGCGGCGGGGCCGCGGAGGCGGTCGGCGAGCCAGCCGGCCGTCCACTCGATCGCGTCGGGCGGGAGGATGTGGCCGGCATTGAACCAGCGGATCTCCTTCGGCTCGCCCGCCGCGGCGAAGAGGCGCTCGGCCTGCTCCGGGCGCACTGTGCGGTCGTTCCGGCCGTGCACCATCAGCAGCGGCCGGCCGGCGAGCTTGCGGACGGCGCGCACCGGGTCCGCCACGCCGCGCGCAATGCTGGCGAGCGGCGTTCCGCCCGGCAGGTCGCCGCCCGCGGCCAGGACGACGGCGCGGAGCTGCCTGTCGTCGGCCGCGAGCTGCACGGAGAGGAAGGAGCCGAGCGAGTAGCCCAGCACGGCGGTGCATCCCGCGTCGATCTCGCGGCGGGCGCGCAGGTAGTGCGCCGCGAGCTGCGTCTCCGTCCGCGCCTGGCGCCAGAGCGAGAAGATGGCGAGCGGGTTGCGCGCCGCCTGCATCTGCAGAGGGTCCGCGCGCGTGCCGTGCAGCGGCAAGTCCACCGACAGGCTGGCGATTCCGCGCCGCAGCAGTGCCGGCCCGATGCTCTCGGACAGGTGCTCCTTCCGCGACGAGTAGCCGTGCAGCATCAGCACGCCGGGCACCGGGCCGGACGCATGGGGCAGCAGGAGCACGCCGGGGATGGGCTCACCGATGGTGCGGAACTCGAGCAGCACGCGGCGGCCGCCGGGGACCGCCGTCTCGGAGCGCGTGGTCTGATGGATCTGCAGCTTGCTCGCCATGCCCGCCTTGCGAGGCAAGAACGCTGCCGGACCGCACTTGCGCCCCCGAACGGCGGCGGTGCCTGGAACGCCTTTCCGCCGTACCCGAAAGATGATGTACGGCGGGAGACTCGCGCGGCGTGATGCGTCGGCGTGCGCGGATGGCGCGAGGCTCCTGCCGGGGCGGGGAGACCCCGGACGGAGGCGGGCCAGGCAGTATCGGCCCGCCGGAGGAGGAGGCTGCCCGCCCCCGCGGAGGAGACCGGCAGCAGTACCGCCGGGCTCCGTAGCGGTCCGCGCGACGCAACTTCCGTCCGCCGCCCGTTCTCGCCCCGACACATCGGCAGGCGCGCAGGGCCGGACGGATTGCCCGCGCCGCGAACCCGCACTAAGATCCGGCATGACCCGACGATCCTCGCTCCGCAACCGCGCCATGCGATACTCCGCCGCCCCGCTCGCAGTCCTGCTCCTGCTCGCCGCGTGCGGCAGCGACAACCCGGCCGTCCCGAACGCGGTGCCGGTAACCGGGCACTGGACCGGCACGACCACCGGCGCCGCGGGCACGTTCACCTTCGCGCTGGACCTGAAGGAGAGCGGGCAGGACGTGACCGGCACGGGCACCGTGGCCGCCGCCTCGTCCACGGTCCCCGTGACGGTGACCGGCACGCACGTGCTGACTTCGCTGGGCCTGCGCCTCGCCGCGCCCGGCTACGTGGACGTCACCTACAGCAGCACCCTCAACGCCCGCGCCGACTCCGCCGCCGGGACGCTGGTCGGCTCGTCGCTCGACGCGCTGACGCTGTCCATCGTCCGCCGCTGACCGGCCGACGACGGCCGAGCCACATCCCACCCGACTTCCGCGCTTCCTGCCGCCGCAGCCTTCTCGATCACGTCGCTTCCGTTGATGCGATGTTCCTGCCGGAGTTCCGTGCGTCGCGGGTGCGGCGGCCGGGAACCATCGCCCGGCTGGGGAGTTCCACCACGGCAGCGGGCGGCGAAGGCGTGACGGCGCCGCCCTTCCTCCCTCCCGTCCAGCGGGAGGGCCGATCGTGAACCGTATCCTCACGGCTCCCATGAAGAAGCAAGCTTTCGCGGGCCTTCTGATCGCGCTCGCCACGGCTGCCGGCACCCGCCACGCCGCCGCGCAGACCGGCATGCTCCCCATCTCCGCCGAGGTCCGCGTGGACGTGGGCATCCCCGTGAACACCGCACGCGAAATCGCCAAGACGGGCGTAGGCTTCATTGCAGACGCGGCGCTAACCCTCACGCCGCGCTTTGCGGTGTACGGCGGATACAGCCGCTTCAACTTCGACAGCAAGACCGCCGGAATCGAAGTGCGCGACGACGGGTTCGACGTGGGCGGCAAGGCGCTGCTGGGCACCGGCGGCGGGCAGTACATGTCGTTCGTCCAGGTCGGCGCGCTCTTCCACAACGGCGACACGGGCTTCGAAGCCCGCCTTGGCGGCGACTACCCGCTTGGCGGCGGCCTCACGCTGACGCCCGCCATCGGCTACCGGAAGATCAGCGACTTCGACTACGTCACCGCCGGCGTGGGCCTCTCGGTTCACCTGTAGCACCAGACGCTATCGACTCAGAGAGGGGCTGCCTTCCGCGTGGGAGGCAGCCCCTCTGCTCATACGCATCCTTGTCCGCCGATCGAAGTGCGTCTTCGAACACGTCAATCTCCCGTATCCCATCGCAGTTCCATACGGTGAGCGTGTGCGACGAATCCCGGGAAGGGCGGTGTGTGGCGCTCGATCCTCAGCCCGTTGCGGGTGCCAGCGTCGCGGGACGTGGGATGCCTGGCAGGGCGATGGAGTCCGGCACCGTGGCAGGCGTGTCGATCTCTGCCGGGAGGGTGATGGTGAATCCGGTGCCGCGGCCGGGCTCGCTCTCCACGCCGATCTCGCCGCCCAGCATCTCGCAGAACCGGCGGGTGATGGTGAGGCCCAGGCCGGTGCCGCCGTAGCGCCGCGTGGTGGACGCGTCGGCCTGCGTGAACGGCTGGAAGAGGCGCCCCATCTCCGCCTCCGTCATCCCGATTCCCGTGTCGGTCACGCGGAAGGCGACGCGGCGGCCGTCCTCCGTCCGCTCGACGGCGACGGTTACGGTGCCGCGCTCGGTGAACTTCAGGGCATTGCTGAGCAGGTTCAGCAGCATCTGCCGCAGCTTGGTGACGTCCGTGCGCATGGTGCCCAGGTCCGGCCGGCTCTCCATCCGCAGCTCGTTGCCGCGCTTGGCCGCGAGCGGGCGAACGGTCGCCAGCACCTCGCCCAGCAGCGCCGCAAGGCCGAACGTCTCCGGGTAGATGTCCATCTTCCCCGCCTCGATCTTCGACACGTCCAGGATGTCGTTGATCAGCCCCAGCAGCGACCGGCCGGAGTCGCGGATGCGTTCCAGGTCTGGCGACAGCTCGTCCAATCCGCGGTCCTCAACCTCCTCCATCAGCAGTTCCGAGAAGCCGATGATGGCGTTGAGCGGCGTGCGCAGCTCGTGGCTCATGTTCGCCAGGAACTGCGTCTTGGTGAGGCTGGCCTGCTCCGCGACCTCCTTCGCGACGCGCAGCTCCTCCTCGCCGCGTTTGCGCTCTGTCACGTCGTGCATCACCAGCAGCTTGCCGCTGAGGAAGCCCTTGGGATCCAGCAGCGGCGAGATGCGCAGGTCGTAGTCGCGGCGCGCGTCGCCTTCGCCCAGGCGGATCTCGGCCTGCGCGGCGCCCGTCGCGGGGTTCGGACGGATGCCGTCGGCCCACGCGCTCAGCACGTGCGACGCCATCTTCCCGATCCCCACCTCCGCCAGCGGCCCGATGATGCGGCGCGCGGCCGGGTTCAAGTCCACGATTCGGCTCTCCGCGTCGAGCACCACCACCGCGTCGCTCATTCCCTCGATTACCGCGTCGCGCGCCACCGGGACGATGTCGAACAGCCGGAACCGGAACACGCCCCACGCCAGCGCGATGCCGCTCAGCGTGAAGAGGAAGGGCATCGGGTTCGCGGCAAAAGTCACGAGCCGCAGGTAGTACAGCACGTTGCCCAGCCACGGCAGGATGGCCGCGATCAGCAGCACCCGCGCCTGCCGCCGCTGGAGCGCGGATCCCTCGCCCGCGCTCCCCAGCAGCAGCAGGATGCTGAGCGTGATAAGGGCCCACGCGTAGACGAGGTGGAACCAGAAGAGGGGCCCGGCAGTGTTGTTGGTGACCACCAGCCCGCCGCGCACCGACAGCTCGAACTTGCTCCAGTACAGCCCGTGCAGCTCGTTCGTGAAGATGAGCGCCAGCGTCACGACGGGCACCGCCGCGATCACCGCCAGTCTCCGCCGGGTCAGCCACGCGGTGCGCCCCGTGTGCTGGAGCACCAGGATCAGCCACCCCACCGGCACCATCGTGGCGCCCAGATGCAATAGCTTCGCGGACCACAGCTTGGCCTCCAGCCCCGTCGCGGCGAAGTACAGCGCGTCCACCAGCGACCACACGGCCGAGGCCGTCATCAGCAGCATGAAGCCGGACGCGCCGGTCACGTTGCGGTGGCGCCACGCGTACACGGCCAGCGCCGCCGAGATCGCGCCGGACACGAGCAGGGGAACGAGATGAGGTGTGTACTGCCAGGTCATCGTGGCGTGCGGAGGGGAGCGGGCGTGGGCGGGACGGCGGGACGTGCCGTCCGGAGGCGGCTGGGCAGGAGACGTCGGAGCAGCTCGCGCGTCATGCCGAGGCGCGGGTCTGCCTGGGGGAAGATAGACGGCACCCGCACGGGCGCAATCCTGTTGCGTGCCTGGGAAGTAGAGCCGGAAGCGCTGTCGGGAGATGTTGCGAACGCGGTATATTGCGTGCGAGGAGCGAATTCTCTTGTGTGATGATGAATTGCGCATTAAATTCGTTGCGTGAACCTCGACGCCGGGAGAACTCGCATGCCACGCCGCAAACGTCCCGAAGGTGAAACGGTCTACGAAACCGCCGCCCAGCGCGCCCGCCGGCCGGCGCAGGTCCGCGAGGTGCTCGCCGCCGAAGAGTACGCCTCCGCCGCGTACGCCCCGCTCCTCGACAGCGTGGGCCAGACGTTGCGCTACGCCTCGTACCTGAACGCGCGGCGGGGCTTCTCCACCGACGCGGCGCTCGCCGAGGTGTTCCCGGTGAGCCCCAGCCGCGTCACCCGCTGGAAGCAGGGCCATCCCCCCGAAGCCGAGAACGCGCGCCTGCTGCGCGACCTAGGCATCGTGGTCTCCCTGCTCGACGGCTTCGTCGACGAGGACGCCATCCACGACTGGCTGCACGGGACGAACGCGCACCTGGGCAACCGCCGCCCCGTCGACGTCGTCCGCGACGGGCGCCTCTCCGAGGTCGTACGTGCCCTCGAGGCCGAGAAGAGCGGCGCCTTCGCCTGATGATGGCCGAGGCGGCGGGGCTCTCGTGCTGGCGCGCGTTCCCGTGGGACCCCGCCGCGGCGGACGGGGAGCCGTTCTCGCCGCGGTTCGTGCCGCCGGTGCAGGGGAGCGGGCGTTTCGACCTGGGCGCCCCGCTCGTGCTCTACATGGCCGAGTCGCCCGCGCACGCCGTGGGCGAGGTGATGCAGTCGTTCCGCGGGTGCCTGGTGGGGGCCACTCACCTGCGCCGGTTCGGCAAGGCGCTGGCGGTGGTGGAGGTCAAGCTGCCGCGCGAAATCCCGGGCAGGCTGGCCGACCTGACCGATCCTGCGATCCTGTCCAGCCTGGGCATCCGCCCGGATGCGCTGGCGAGCCGGGACGTGCAGCGGACTCAGTCCATCTCCCGGTCGCTCTTCCGCGCGGGCTACCCCGGCTTCCGCTGGTGGTCGTCGCTGATGGGCGACTGGCACACAGTGGTGCTCTTCCTGGACCGTGTGCCCGTCTCCGACCTCTCGTACGGCCAGCCGCAGGCGCTCTCGTTGGCGCATCCCGCCATGCAATCCGCCGCTTCCCTGCTCGGGTTCAGGCTTGATCGGTAGATGTTGTACCGAGAAGGTGAAGACAGCCGTAGAAAGTGAAGCCCCGGTGCGAAAATTCGCGCCGGGGCTTCGTCTCGTCATTCTCCTCGGGACGCCATCGATCAGCTTGCCGACCCCCCCCGCCGTCAGACGTGTAGCTCGGGCTTGAGGCGGTGGTGGCGGAGGAAGTCCATAAACTTGAGGTAGTCTTCGGCCTGGAGGCCCAGGAGCTTGAGCAGGCGCTTGTAGCTACCGTTGGTCTGGCGGAGGCCGCGGGCCACGATCTGCCGCACCTCGCTGCGGCTCAGCTCGCGGTCCAGGAAGGGCGTGTGGACCACCAGCCAGAAGCTCTCGCCGCCGCGGACCATGCGCTCGTAGCAAGCCTCGACGGTTCCGTTGGCGTGGGCGGCGCCATTCCCGTTGCCGTTCGCCACAGTGTACGAATGACCTTCGCCGGAGGGCTCCAGCGCGTCGGCGAACTCGCGCGGCTGGATGACCTCGCCGTCGGCGAGGTGGAAGCCCATGTCCACCAGGCTGCGGAGCTCGCGTACGTTTCCGGGCCAGTGGTACGTTCGCAGCGTCTCCGAAGCCGAGGGGGAGAGGCGCTTGCGGTTGGACCAGCGCGAGTTGAGCAGGCCCAGGTAGTGGCCCGTGAGAAGCTCCCAGTCGTCGCCGCGCTCGCGAAGTGCGGGGACGTGGAGCCACAGGTAGCGGAGCCGGTAGAAGAGGTCCGCGCGGAAGGTGCCTGCCTTGACCATGGGCCGCAGGTCGCGGCTGGTGGCGGCGATCACCCGCACGTCCACGCGCCGCACGCAACTGCCGCCCACGGGCACCACCTCGCCCTCGCCGAGGGTGCGGAGGAGCATGGCCTGGGCGCCGGGGGTCAGCTCGCCGATCTCGTCGAGGAAGACGACGCCGCCGTTGGCTTCCTCGAAGATTCCGCGGTGGTCGCCGATGGCGCCGGTGAAGCTGCCCTTCTTGTGGCCGAACAGCTCGCTGGCGATGAGGTTGCCGTCGTTGTACTGCGCGCAGTTGATGCGCAGGAAGGGCCGGCCGGCGCGCGGCCCCAGCAGGTACAGCGCCTTGGCGAACAGCTCTTTGCCCGTGCCCGTCTCGCCGGTGATGAGCACGGGGCTCTCCGACCGCGCGAACCGCTGGATCTTCTCCTGTGCCTCCAGCAGGCACGGGTCCACCCCGATCAGCTTCACCGCCTCCTTGCGCCCCCAGTGGCGCACCGACAGCTCTTCCACGCTGCGCGCCAGCTCCGACTGGTCCTGCCGAATACAGCTTTCCAGTGCGATCGCCACCATGGGTCACCCGCGCGTACGAAGGTTTCCAGCTCAACCGGGGTACCGCCCTTACGGAAAGCCGGGAGGGCGGGGCAAATAGAGGGGTGCTTCTCGCCAGCCAAAGTGAGGAGGCCGGCGTTTTTGTGGCTCGGAATGGGCTTGCCGCCTGGCACACCCCTCCCCGCCGCAATGCGCGGAAGGGACAGGGTGCGTATATCCCGTGGAGGCCGGAGTGCGCACAGAAGCGCGCAACTGAAACTGCGCCGACGTGCTCCGTGCTTCTCCGCGGCGTCCTGTAACGGACGGGGATCGTACACTACTGCGGATTCGTATTGGTGTCAATACGTGTCGTCAACCGGGCGTCGCGGCTGTGACGGCTGTCTCTCTCAGGCGCTCGCCCGCTCCCGCCGACGCGAGTTCTTCGAGCGTGGTGGATGCGAGAAGGGCGATGATGCGCGCCTTCTCTTCCGGCGAGGTCCAGGCTTCCGTGCGGGCGCGGTCGAACGCCGCGAGCGCGCTCACGGCGGCGTGGACGAGCGACTGGAGGACGCGGAATGCGGCGTCGCCCAGCGGGGGCTTGCCGCGGTAGTTCGCCAAGCGCCCGCCCTCGCGGAAGCGAGGGAAGTCCTCCATCCCCAGGAAGCGCAGGAGCCAGTCCGGCCGGAAGCGGCCCGCGGCGGCGGCGATGCCCATGTAGTCGGCGATCAGCTCGTCGTGCACGGTGTTGCGCATCGACCCGAAGACGCGGCGGGTGAAGTAGTGCGTGCACTCGTGCTCCAGGCGGATCCGAAGCGAGAGATCCGCCCACTCGCCGTCGTCCACCCCCAGCGCGGCGGCAGGGACGCCGCTGTACGGGCTGCGGCTGAGCAGGACGAAGCGGTCCTGGTAGAGCTCCTTCCGGGGGACGATCTCGCGGAAGCGGGCTGCCCAGCCGTCTCCCGGCGTGCCGGGATTCTCCCGCTCCCAATCTCCCCTGAGCGAGGCGACGCGGTCCCAGTTGTTGAAGCCGGCCACGATGCACGCGCCCATCGACGCAGGGATCGGGTCCGGCTCGTTGCGGCGGGCGAGCGCGCGGACCAGGGTGACGAAATCCTCCCGGTCATCCGCGATGACAACGGGGAGATGGCCGGCGGGCGTGGGATGGATGCGGATCTCCAGCCGCTCGCGCGCGCGCAGCCTCACCGCATCTCCCGATTCCGGCGGGGGGATGCCGCGCTTGGTCGCCGCCTGGTAGGCGTCGGTTGCGCTCACGCCCGCGGCGACGGGGAAGCGCAGCTGCACCAGGCGCTCGCGGAGCACGGCCCACGCGCCGCGCGTCTCCGCCTCGTGCGCGTACGACTCCCAGGCGGCGACGAAGGGCTCGTCGGGGAGAGGAAACGGTCCGGACTCGGCGGGGATCTCGAATGGCGACTGGCCGTACGCGAGCAGCTCTTCGGCCTCGGCCTCCGTGGCGCCGTGGGCGCGGAGGACGTCCGCGCGGAAGTCGCGCGCGTTCATTCGGTGCGCCCGCCGGCGGCCCGCCCCGCATCTCCCGGTCCCGACGGCTGGCCTGCCCGGAGCGAGGTACGCGCGGGGACCGCGGCCGGTGCGGCGCCGGGGATGCCGTGCGACTCGTCCAGGTACTCCCAGCGGCCGGCGTGCGCGACCATCTTGCGCACCGGCTTGTCCACCAGGTCACCGTGGTCGTCGAAGGTGAAGGGGCCGGTCACGCCCTGCCAGGCGTGCGTGGAGCGCAGCGCCGCGGCGATGTGCTCCGGCGTGGGGGTGGGCGTGCGGCGCATGGCCTGGGCGAGCACGCCCACCGCGTCGTAGCCCAGCGCGGCGCCCACGTCGGGCTGCACGCCGTAGCGCTTGCGGAACGCGTCCACGAAGCGGCGCACCTCGGGCCGTACGTCGCCCGCGTGGAAGGCGGAGGCGACCACGGTGCCCTCCACCGCGCTGCCGCCTACCCGTAGCGCGTCGGGTATGCCCAGCGCGTCGCCGCCCAGGATGGGCGCGCGGATGCCCTGGCGGCGCAGCTCGGCCACGAAGAGCGGCCCCTGCGGCGCCTCGCCGGCGATGAAGACGGCGTCGAGGTTCAGCCCCTTCCAGTCCGCCACGATCTGCTCGGTGCCGCGCTGGCTGGCGTCGGCGTTGGGGTCGTACGACTGGCGCGCGGCGATCTCCATCTGCAGCTCGGCGGCGCGCTCCTCGAACGCGTTGGCGAGGCCGCGGCCGTACGGGTTGCGCACGTAGAAGATGGCGACGCGCCGGTAGCCGTGCGCCGCCGCGTAGTCCGCCATCCCCCGGCCCACGCGCGCGTCGGTGAACGTGGCGCGGAACACCCGCCGGTAGCCGCGCCCCGTCAGCTCCGGGTCCGTCGCGGCGGGGGAGACGAGGGGGATGCCGGCCAGGTCGTAGACGGCGGCGGCGGGCACGGTCACGTACGACTGGAGGTGGCCGATGACGGCGACCACGTCGGGGTCCTTCGACAGGCGCTGGGCGACGAGGCTCCCCTCGTCGACCGACTCGCCGTCGTCTTCGCGGAGGATGCGCAGGTGGCGGCCGTGGATGCCCCCGGAGGCGTTGACCTCGTCGACCGCCATCTCCATCCCCTGGCCGTACAGCAGCCCGGCGCGCGCCTTCCACGGCCAGGCGGCGCCCACCACGATGTCGCCTGTGCCGTGCTCGGCGCGGTAGGCGCGTTCCTCCGCCACGTCGCGGCGAGGACCGCAGGCGGCGAGGACGATGGCGGCGGCGAGCGCGGCGCGCGGTGCGGGGGAACGCATGGGGTGCCTGTGGGAGATGTGGGGATTCACGTCGTTCATGTCGCGCATCGGCGGAGGCGCATCGGCCGGGGGCGAACGTCGGCCGTGCATCCACCGTCCTTCGAACCTCGCCGCCGATGCCCATCAGCCGAATCGCGATCCGCTGATCGACCGAACGCGATCGGCCGAAGCCGGATCAGCCGATTTCGATCGGTAGATGCTTGCCGGCCGATGCACGGCGGCGGATGTGGGGCGGATCTACGAAGTCTGCGTCCTCCGGCCGCGTCACGCGAGCTGGCGCTTGGCGAGGTCGGCAAAGGGGCCGGCCTGGCGCATCAGGTCGTCGTAGGCGCCGCTCTGCACGATGCGGCCGGACTTGACGACGACGATGCGGTCGGCGCCGGCCACGGTGCTCAGTCGGTGGGCGATGACGACGCGCGTGGCCTGGAGGCCCGCCAGCGACTCGCGGACGATGGCCTGCGTGCGGTTGTCGAGCGCGCTGGTGGCCTCGTCGAAGAAGAGGATGCGGGGCCGCGTGACCACCGCGCGGGCGATCATCAGCCGCTGGCGCTGGCCGCCGGAGAGCGTGCTGGCGCCCTCGCTCACCACGGTGTGCATCCCCATGGGCATCGCCTTGATGTCCGCGTCCAGCCCGGCCATCCGCGCGGCCTCCCAGGCGTCGTCGAGCGTGCAGAGGGAGGAGCCGACGATGTTGCTGAACACGTCGCCGGGCATCAGCCGGCCGTTCTGGAGGACCACGCCTATCTGCCGGCGCACGGCCAGCACGTCCAGCCCGCCCAGCTCCTGCCCGTCGTAGTAGATGGAGCCGGACTCGCACGACTCGAAGCCCAGCAGCACGCGCAGCAGCGTGGACTTGCCGGAGCCGGAGGGGCCCACGAGGGCTACGAACTCGCCGGGTTTGACGTGGAGCGACAGGTCGTCCATCGCCCACGGCCCGTCGGCCGTGTAGCGGAAGCGCAGGTGCTGCACCTCGATCTCCCCTGCCAGAGCGCCGGGGTCCGCGCGGCCAAGGTCGGACTCGGGCAGGGCGGTGAGGATGGGGCTGGCGTTCTCGTAATACGGGATCACGGTGAGCATCGCCACCAGCGCCGCGCTGGTGGAGAGGATGGCCGCCTGGAACGAGCCGAACGCGGCGAGGAAGGCCAGCAGGTCGCCGGTGCGGACGGCGTGGTCGCTGCTCAGCCGCTGGGCCGCGAAGGCGAAGATGACCAGCGCGGCGAGCGTGGGGAACGCGGCGTTGAAGGCGGCGAGCACGGTCCCGATGCGGCGCACGGCGAAGCGCAGCCGCCGCTGCTCGCCGAACTTCTTGGCCCACATGGCGAACGCCTGCACCTCCGCGCCCGCCACGCGGAGCTTGGAGATGCCGGTGAGGAACTGGAAGACGGTGCCCGATATCTCCGCCTGGAGCTTGGACAGCTCGCGCTGATGGCGGAGCTGGAGCCAGCTCGCGACGAGGGATACGGCGACGGCGATGCCCACGAGCAGCGTGGCCCACTTCGCCAGCGACGCGTCGTAGATGAAGAGCAGGGCGAAGTTGAAGAGCGAGAACAGGGTGCCGATGAGCGCCGTGACCGTGGCGCCGGAGAGGATCTGGCGGATGGCGTCGATGCCCATGGCCCGCGTGGCGAGGTCGCCCGCGGTGTAGCCGCGGAAGAAGCCCACCGGCAGCGAGAGCAGGCGGTCCCACAGCGCGGACTGGAGCGCCGAGGTCATCTTCCCCTCGATGCGGATCAGCGCCAGGGTGCGCGTGACCTGGAACATCGCCCCGGCGATGGCGAGGGCGAGCAGGACCACGGTGGACTGGAAGAGCTGGCCCCGCTCGGCGCCGGGGATGACCGTGTTGAAGATGACGCCGATGGCCACCGGGCTGAGCGCCGCGATGGCGCCGCCCGCCGCGCCCAGCAGCAGCACGGCGGTGAGGTCGCGCCC
>DASRQW010000425.1 GCA_035696245.1 Longimicrobiaceae bacterium
CGGCCAGGGAGGTGGACAGTGAAGCGGGTGCAGGAACGGCTGCGGACCGGCGTCATCATCGCGGCCCTGGAGATGGTGGCAGCCGGCGGGCTGGCGTGCGCGAAGGGAGACATCTCGGGCCCGCCGGAGAAGGAGGAGACCCCTGGGGTCGTGTCGCTCGATGCGCCGGCCACCGCGCCGGCCGACAGCGGCACCCTTATCCGGATCGTCGCCGTGGTCGACTCCGCCCTCGCGCGCGACCAGCGCTCGGTCACCTTCCGCACCTCGGCCGGGCACTTCCCCGGTGGTGCACGCGAGACCGTCGCGGCAGCGGACAGCACCCGTACCGCGATCGCGGTCCTCAGCGTTTCCCTGGACACGGGAACGGCGGTGATCACCGCTACCGCGGGTGGCGGGACGCGCCGCGTGGAGGTACGCTTCGTCACTGCGCTTCCCGAGCTGATCGATGTGACCACGGATCAGGTGTCAGTACAGGCGGGGTTCACCGGATCGCTCCAGGTCACGGCGGCGCTGCGGCGCAATCCCGGAGTTCCGACGCCGGGCCAGACGGTGAACTTCGAGGCGCATGCCGTGGCGGATACGCAACCGCGCGGGCGCTTCTCATCCGAGGCGGGGTTGAGCGACAGGACGGGCCGGGTCACCGTCCGGTTCGCACCGGCGGACAGCGTCTACACCGGTCCTCTCGTGATTGTCTCCACCACTCCGGGAACGACGGGTGTGCTGCGCGATTCGACCATCGTACAGGTCGTGGCGCCGCCGCGATAGCCCGGCCCCACCGTCAAACGAGCAGGCCACTATGCCACGTTCGATCGGGATTCAGGGCGGTGTCGTCACCGCGGCTCTCACGGTGCTGATGCTCAGCATCGGCCAGAAGACGCAGTCCTCACCCGTGCAGCCGCGCACTGGGTCGGACACGACCTGTGCCCACACGCCCGCGCAAGGCATCCCGGCGACTGAGCCGGGGGTTCCATGCGGGATGCCGGCGCGCTGAAAGTCTCGCGGCCTGCTCCGGGAGACAACGTGTCTCTGCTGGTCTATGTGAGCAACTGTCATTCGTCGCCGGTTCCCGTCCGCTTCCATCTCACCGTCGCCGATTCGATCACGGCCCGGGACGGCGCGTTGGAGCTATCGCCTGCCGGCACAACGGTACAGGCGCTCGGCGTGCAAGCGGTTCGTCGCAGGTGCGCGACAGAGGACGGAGCGCTGAGGCGTCCAGAAAGGCTTCCTCACGATGATAGCCGGCGGCGGTGGGCCAGCCCCGCGCGCAATCGGCATCCGCCCGGTGCGGTTCGCGCCGGCGCCACAAGCGCTCCGAGGTCCTCACCATCACGGCCGGCGGGGTGCAGGCGGTCTGGATACTTCTGCCTTCGGCATCGAGGTGCCGAGATCCAGAGCACGAAATGCCAGAGCCGGTGTTTCGTTCACCCAGCCGGTGTGCGTGACCGGCCGGCGTTGGACGAGGCGTGACCCGGCCGGCGCTCGAGTGAGATCACTGCGAACTTCATCAGGGTTCGACTCGCGAGAGTCGGACCCTTCTCGTTTGCGTTGCCCCGTGCAACGCCAGGGGCGATGGAAGAACCGAGGAGGGCCATCGGTGCTCCGGGCATCCTTCCACTCACCTCGGACGCCCGCCTCCGCCCCCATGCATGCGCCCCACTATGTCCTGGTCAGCGGCACCCTCCGCTACGTCGGCGCGGACGGGCCGCCCGGCCCGCCCCTCGTCGACGGCCTCGCCCTGATGTTCGCCGTGAGGAGGGCCTCCTACTGAAGCACGGCAGCACCCCCGCCATCCAGCGCCACTTCGACCGCTTCGTCGCCGTTCTCCGCGGGACGCGGTTCGCCGAGGACATCGGCTTCCTCAGCATCGATCTGGATTCCGTCACCCCCGCCCTGCTGGAGCACGTCAACCGGGCGATCCAGGTCGCGGACTACATCCTCTACCTGGCGCAGCAGCCCGCGAGCGGCGCGGAGCCGGCCGGACCGCAGCCAGGGTGAAGGAAGAACCGGAGGGGACAGGGCACGAACGCCCTCGATACCCACTCCGCACCCGAGCCCCGCGATGCACTCCCTCGCCCTTCACACGCCCCGCCCGCAGCTCAGCTACCGCTACGGCCGCACCGCGCACGCACGCGCGCTCGCCGAGGAGCGCCCGGCCACCCGCGAGCCGACCACGCCGGTGCGTCCGTCCGTCGGCCCGGCCGAGCGGGGGCTGCTCGCCGTCGAGCGCTCGCTGTACCTGGATCGCCACCCGCCGCGCCGCCGTCGCGCCCGGGTCCGGTAACGCTGGCGACGTCGGCCTCCGCCGCAGCCGAACGGCCGCGGCCGCGGAGACCGAAGGGAAGAACCCGGACGACGAGCAGGCTCAACCGCAACCAGGAGGGACCATGGACGGCACCGCCGAGGCCAGCCGGCCGAGCGCGTACCAGCTCGGCCTGCTCCGGGACGCCGGCATCCGGATCCGCCCGCACAGCTACGAGAGCGCCAAGCGGCGCCTCGACCGCCTTCCGCCCAGCGCCAACCAGGCCGCGCTCCTCGCCGACCTGGGGATCGCCGTCCCCGTGTCGCGCGAGGAGGCCTCCGCGGCCCTCACCGCGTATGAGCAGGCCCACCCGGAGTGGGCGCGGGAGCGGCGGGCGGCGCGCAGTGCCAAGGGCCGTGCGACGCGGGCCGCGCAGGAGCAGGCGGGGCAGCAGCCCCGGTACAACGAGACCCTGCTCCGCTACCACGCCGCGGGGACGGAGCGCCATGGCGGGGCCGCGGCGTCGCTGGACGCGCTCGCGTACCTGCGCGCGCTCGCGCTGCAGCTGCCGAAGGACAGCGCCTCCCGCGTGGAGGTGTTCACCGCTATGGGGGCGGGGCTGAGCGCCGATGACGCCCGCACCCGCATCGACGGACTGAAGTCCCCCGGGACGACGTGACCGCCGTCCCTCCACCAGCGCCGGCCGGCAGGCGCGACACACGACCGCCGATGACCAAGCGAGCCGGGAAGCAGACGGACCCGGAACCCGGAGAGACGCCGCCCCCGAGGTCGCGGAAGCGGCAGGCCGGGCAGGGACGGACAAGGAAGAACCAGGACGGGCAGGAGGAGAAGGCACTGAGCATCCCTCCCTCGCCCCCGGCGGAACCGCCCGCCGCGGCACACACCCCCACGCCACGCCGAGGAGATCAGGCCATGCGCAACAACAGCTACCAGGGCGCCCGCACCGTCGACCTGAACAAGACCACCCCGTCGCAGTACCAGGTGAAGGAGATCACGGGCCGCGGGCTCCCGGTGCCGCCCACCTACGCCGAGGCGCAGGCGCTGCTGGACAGCTTCCCGCCGACCGACGCGCAGCAGCGCCGGCTGGAGGAGATCGGGCTGGAGGCCGGGACCCGGGGCGAGGCGAAGGGCGTGCTCGCGCAGTACGTGGCCGCCAACCCGGAGGTGGGCGCGAGCTGGGAAGCCCAGGCCGCCGAGGGCCGGGTCACGCGCCGTCAGGAGCGCCGCGGCGGCGAGGATCCGCGCGTGACCACGCCCGGGATGTTCAAGCTCCTCGCCGAGTCGGGCGTGACGAACATCCCCAGCGACTTCGCCACGGCGGCGGCGCTGATCGACGCCCTGCCGCCCTCCGAGGGGATGGCGCAGGTGCTGCGCGACAGCGGGCGCGCCGTGCCCGAGACGCGGGCCGCCGCGTCGGAGATCATCCGCACCCTGCCCGCCACCCCGGACCAGATCGTGACCATCATGCGCGCCACCGGCGGGCGGTACGCGCCCAAGTCCCGCGGTGACGCGCAGTCGTGGTTCGCCAACAACCGCCAGACGCGCAGCAACAACGCGTACGCCGGCTCCGCGCCGGAAGAGATGGCGGCGTAGCGCCGGCCCGGAGCGCAGCTCCGGCAGCTCGGCCCCAGCACCGCGGCCCCGCCCGGCATCACGCCGGGCGGGGCCGTTTCGCGTGTACGCGCCCGAATGGAAGAACCCCGGAGTGCGCCACACGGACGCCTTCCACCTGCAAGGTCCCCCATGCACCCGCAGCAGACCGACACCCCCGGCCCCGCACCCGACCCGGCGACGCGCCTCGCAGTCCGGCTGATCCGCGCATACAGCGGCGAGGACCGGGATCCCTCCGAGGTCCGCGGGCAGGACGCCGACGACACGGTGGAGCGCCACTGCTTCTCCTACTCCGTCCTGATCCGGCCGACGCTGACGCTGCTGCTCGACAACGGCGGCTGCTGCGGGCCGTGTGAGCTGGTCCCCGAGCAGATCGGGGCCGTCTGGCTCACGTACACGCTGCTGCGCGCGCTCGGCATCACGTTCGAGGCGCTCATCGACGGGACCGCGGACGCGGACGGTGGCGACCTCCCGCCCGCGTTCTTCGACCGCCGCGCCGTGCATGCTGCGCTGGCGCCGCACCCCTGCTGACCTCCCCCGACCGGAGATGGAGATGGCCGACTCGCCCTCGTTCCGCGGAGTGATCCCCCTCTTCCCCGGCGCGCCCCCCGCGCCCACCCGTTCGCCCCTGTCCCCGGAGGTGATGCTGCTGCTCCGCAGCCACGGCGCGGCCACGCTCCGCTTCCTCTCCCCCGCCCTGCTGCTTGCGTGCGGGGCGGCGATGGTGGCGCTGGTGGTCGCGAGCATCGCACGCGCCCTGGGCTGGACGGAGGCCGGCGTGGTTGCGTTCGCGGCGACGGTGGCGGCGTGGACGTTCCTGGGCGCGGGCGGCTTCGCGGTGGCAGCGCGCGGCATCGTGCTCGCCCTGGCGCGCTGGCGCTGATGCGGCCGGGTGGGGAGGAAGAACCAGGATGGCGAGGGGAGCGCCGCAGGCGTGCCCGCGCTGCACCGCGTGGGTACCACGCGAACCCCGAGCAGCGGGGTGCGCGGCTTCCCCTGCCCCTCGAACGATCCTTCCCTGGAGAAACCGATGCGTGCCCGCTCTTACCCCATCACTCTGGTCCTGAGCAGCATCGCAGCTCTCGGCGCGACGTACGCCGCTCTCCTGTTCGTAGGGACGGGCGTCTGGAGCCGCCCCCCGTTCGCGATCGGGACCCTCGCGGTCGCCATCGCGACGCTGTGGATGGAGCCGGCTTTCGCATCCCGGAGGTTGCCGCCCCTGAGGTCGCTGCGGGGCTTCCTGTGGGCGCCTGCGGGCCGAATCATCGTGGTCCCGGCCGGCACGCCGATGTTCAGCGGAAAGAAGTACTACTTCCGTCCGCGCGTGGCGACCGACGAGATGCGGGTCTGGGCCGGATGGTGGAACTGCCGCACGTTCAGCGGAGACGACGCGGAATACGTGTTCTTCGAGCGAGGCGGCAGCCGGATGGCGGTCGCGACGGGGGCCGTGCTGTAGCACGTGCAGCCTGCCCCTCACCTTGAGCCCCGTCGCGGATGCGGCGGGGCTCTCTCGTTCTTCCCCCTGCCGGAGGGCCGGCGATGAGACGCACAAGCGGTACGGTCACGTGGTTCGACGCCGAGCGCGGGCACGGGTTCGCGAAGCCGGAGGAGCCGGGCCCCGACGTGTTCCTCCACCATTCGGGAATCCACGGCAGCGGCCTTCCCGTGCTTGGCCCGGGCGACCGGATCGAGTTCGACGTGGTGGACACGGAGATCGGCCCGGCCGCGGAGGGCGTGGTGCGGGCGCGCTGACGTCCGCGTTCCACGCGTGCAACGGCCAGGGGACGGAAGAACCGAGAGGGCGTACCTAGAGACTCCCCCCGTTCTTGGAGCGCCCCCATGGTCGTCTGCATCTCCGGCTCGCTCTCCGTCCGCCGGCTCCCAGCCAGGGCCACGGAAGCGCTGGACACGCTCGTCTCCCTTCGAGCCACCATCCTGATCGGCGACGCCCCGGGTGCCGACACCCTGGTCCAGCGCCATCTCGCCGGGCGGGGATACCGGGACGTGACGGTCTGGCACCGGGCCCCCGGCCCCCGCAACAACCTCGGGGCGTGGCCGGCGCGCCTGGTGAGCGGGAGCTTCACGGACCGCGACCGCGCGATGTGCTCGGCGGCCGAGTACGGGATCTCCATCTGGGACGGCCGCTCGCCCGGAACCGCCCGCAACATCCGCCAGCTCGGCCGCCGCATGCGCGTGCTGCGGGCGTAGGGACCGCCTCGCCGCTGCTTCTCGCGCCTTCCCGGCGGGATTGAGCTCTCCTCCTCTCGCATGACGAGACCCCATGACAGGCATCGACGCCAGCCTCCTTCCGGAGGCGTTTCGCGCCGCCACGATGACCCGTGGCGAGTACAACCGCCGTCTTCCCGAGCTTCCCGATGCGGCGCTCTGCAACCACGCCGAGGTCTACGCGGGCCAGTGCGCCGCCCAGCGGCTGCAGCGGGACCCGGAAGATCCCGCTGCATACCTGCACTTCTTCGTTCTTCCGGAGCTGGTGGCACGCGTGGGGGGCACCTTCGTCAGGGAAGCGTCTCCCCCGGACCCGAACAGCCCGTTCCGCCGGGTCATCGACTGGACCCGGCTTGAAGCCCGCGTCGCGGCGGAGATCGCCGCGCAGCGAGAGCTCGCGGGACTCGGCCACCGGGAGCTGGCCGCGGTCGCGACGGCTGCGCAAGAGGCCGTGCACTGCCGCTGGAACGCCGGCGACCCCGTCTACGACGCCGTGGTGCACCACACCATCATCCCGGAGCTGATCCGCCGCATCCGCACCTCCGCGCCGCCCCAGACCCGAGACAAGCCGAAGCAGAGGATCCGGTTCACGGTGTACGGGCCGGTCCAGGGCTACTTCATCCCGCTGGTCGACGAGAGCCGCCGGCTGGCCTACACCGTCGGTTTTTCTGGTGCGCTTCGCCTGGCGAATGCGGACGTACCCGCGACGCGGATGCTGGAGATGATCCTGGAAGCCGGTACCGGCCGAGGCGACGGTCTGGATTTCGTCGTGGGCAGGCGAGGGATGGCCATCGGCGATGTCGTCCACCTCGATGTCCACGGCGTCTGGATCTGCGCGCTCGGCGGCTGGAATCCCGTCGAAGGCGCGGAGGCGGAGCGGTTCCCGCTGGCTCCGGAGAGCCCCCGCACGCCGCGGCCGTCTCCCGACGACACCCCTGCCGATCCAGCCGTCGACGCCTGCATGGAGTGCGGGGCGCCCGCCGTCGATGACGGGCTCTGCGCGAATTGCTGGTAGGCGGCCAAGCCGCGCGGGAAGATCCGCATCGCGGGATGGTAGGACGTGGTCGTGGATGCGAAGGGCGAAGGAAGAACCGGCTGTGCGCGGTGGAGGGCCGCAGAAGGCGCTCCACCCGAGGAATAGCTGCGCACATCGAGCATGGCGCACTGCTGCCCGCGTTGCACGCGTGGAACGCGGGCGGTCGCGCCGCCGGTTACCCCAGACATGGACATGAACATGCCGCGCTTCACGGTCTACGGACCCGCCCAGGGATTCTACCTCGCGTTCCTGCACGACTGGCGGGAGCTGGACTACACGCACGGGCACTCCGGGGTGATGGAGACGGACGACCCCGCGTCCGGTGATGGGCCGCCTGCGGCCACGCTCGCGGCGATCTTCGCCGAGGGGAACGGCGAAGGCATCGGCGACGGCTTCACGGTCGGCGGACGGTCGATGTCCGTCGGGGACGTCGTCCACGTCGAAGGGAGCGGAGCGTGGCTCTGCGAGAGCTCCGGCTGGTCGAGAATCCCGCCGGAGTTCGCGACGAGGTTCCCGTTGCGGAGGTAAGTAGCGCGACAGTTCCACTGCCACGCCGGCACCAGAGGCCCGCATCAGCTTTCACGCTGTGCGGGCCTCTCGACGTGCTGCGGTTGCCGGCCGCCCGGATTCGTGGCCCGCGATTTAGCCCGGTCAGCGACTCCTCCGCTCCGCCGATGCGGCACGCGAAAAAGAGGCGTGGCGGCGCTCCGGTGTGACGCACAGGCTCCTCTTCGAGCCTGGAGCCAGGCCACAGGAAGAACGTGGCTAGGGTAAGGAAACGCGTGCCGTGAACCACCCGCTCTGCCAGGGAGCGCGCAGGCAGCGCACGGCTAGGGTAAGGAAACTCGGCACGTGGAATCGTGATGGCGGTGATTCACCGCCGCCGCCGCAGGATCGCGGCTAGGGTAAGGAAACGCGGCACCTGAAAATCCGCGTCGCTCCCGGCCTTCGCCCACCCCGCTCGACACCCGCCTGCTCTCGCTTCCGAACCAGCATTCCGCACAGCTCGACCCCTCCCCTCCAGATCCTCCGCGCGCCAGTTCCCGGCTACTCGCCACGGGGTACCACACCGGCGAAATCTTCGTCCTTTTCGCCCCGCCCGACGATGCCGACCGATCCGCCTTCCACCCGCCGCGGCCGGAAGAAGCTGCCCGAGGAGCGGCGCTTCTGCCGGCGCGTCGTCTTCCGCCTCCTGCCCGAGCAGTACGACCTGCTCGTCCGGCGGGCGGACGCGCATGGGATGCAGCCGAACGAATATGCGCGAGACCGCGCTCTCGGACGGGTGCGGCCCACGCGTGCGCAGCGCCGGCTCGCCAACGAGGTAGCCGAGCCGCTGGAGGAGGTGGCGCAGTTCGTCGCGTTCGCCCATGCGCTGCTCTCGCACCTGGGAACCCGCCTCGATCCCGACGGCGAGCTTGCGGGGGTGGTCCGCCAGGCCCGCGAGCGCTTCTCGGATCCGGTGGGCGAGGTGGCTGCGCTGCGGACGCTGATCGAGCAGGCGGTCCATCCGTGATCGCCCGTACAGCACACGCGGCCGGGTTCGGGCGCCTGGCGATCTACCTCGAAAGCGACACAGCGGAGCCGGGCCGCACGCGCGTCGCGTGGTCCTCACGCTACAACCTGCCCACCGACTCTCTCCGGTCGGCCGCGCGGTGGATGGAGCGCACGGCGGAGCGCAACCGGCTCGTCCCGAAGCCTGCCTACCACCTCTTCGTCTCCGCGGCGCCGGACGACGATGCCGGCCACGCGCGCATGCAGCGCGTGGCGGAGCGGCTGCTCGTCCACCTGGGTCTGGAGGACCACCAGGCGGTGGCGGTCGGCCACGACGACCGCAGGCATCCGCACCTCCACATCGTCGCCAACCGGGTGCACCCGGTCTCGTTCCACGCGTGGAACGCCACGCAGGACTGGCCGCGCATCGAGCACGCCCTGCGCGCGTTGGAACGGAAGATGGGGTTCCGGTCCACGCCGGGGCGGCTGGCGCCCACGCCGGAGGGCTTGTGGGCGGACAACGCGCGTGCAATGCCGGTGGGGGCGCGCCGTTTCGAGTTGCGCGAGAAGGAGAAGGCGCGGACGGCGGAGGCACGGGGGGAGGCGCACGCCGCCCGGCATTCTTTCCTGCGCCATGTGCGTGAGACCTTTGGCGCGCGCGCGGCCGGCGCGGCCGGCTGGGCACAGATCGAAGGCGAGGCCGCGCAGCTCGGGCTCTGGCTCGTCCAGACGGACCGGGGGCTGCTCGTCACGGACGGCGTCCACTACGCAGGGATCAGCCGCGTGGCCCCCGGCACGTCGCTGAACCGGCTCACCCGAACCTTCGGAGAAGACTATGAAGCCTTCCTCGGCCGGACCGCCGCCGGAAGAGTTCTTCCTCCCCTTCGACTCGCCGGTGGCGGGCCCGGCATCCCTGGCGAGCTCGCGGGCGGAGGATCCAACTACCGAGGTCCCGCTCGTCCCGCCGCCGGCGTCCCGGCGACGCCCCAGGATGGGCGAGCCGGAGCAGCCGCTCCCGAGTCCGCGGGCCTGGGCGGAGGAGGCGTGCCAGGAGATCCAGCGCCGGCAGGCGGAGATGCTGGAGGGCTGGGGCGAGGCGGTGGACGTGCTGACGCGCCAGCTGAGCGGGGAGGTGTCGCGGCTGGAGACGACCAGCGCGGAGGCGAGCCGGACGCTGCGGTCGACGGTGGACTCCGTGGGCGCGAGCGTCGGCACGCTGGCGGAGACCGTCCGGGCGGAGCTGGAGGCGATCGCGGCGGCGGTCCAGGCGCAGACGGCCGCGCTGGAGAAGGAGGTGAGCGACCAGGGCAGGCTGCTGGTGGGGAGCACGCGCGAGGCGGCGAGCCACATCACGGTGGCGCGCCACGAGCTGGCGCAGTCGGTGGACCGGCTGCGCAGGAGCACGCTCCGCTACGTGGTGGTCCTGGGGGGCGGGACCGCGTTGCTGGTCCTGCTCCTGGCCCGCTGGCTGTGGCCGTTCTGGGGGATGTCTCGGGAGGACATGGAGGCGTGGAGCCGGGGCGTGCGCCTGCGGGAGACCTACCGGCAGGCGCCGCCCGCGCAGCAGCGGGCGATCCTGCAGGTGCTGGAGTGGCGGAGCATGCCCGGGCCCGCACCTACTGCGTCGAGTGCGTCCCCGCCGGCTGGGCGGTAGTCGATCCCGCCGGCGAGCGGCGGTGGACGCTGGCGCGCGAGGAATCCGCGCGGGGGTACGCAACCGGCGCGAACGCCGCCCGCACTCCCGCGGAGCTGCACCGGACGCTTGCCGCGCTCCACGCGGAGATCTCGCCCGAGTGGTACCAGCTCGCCCTGCGCCGACGGGCGGCCGACGCGCTGCTCGACGCCGCCGCTGGCCACGCCTTCGTGGACGCCCTCCGCGCGACCGACGCGGTCCGCTGGGCTCACCTGCGCCATCACCCTCTCGCCGGCATCCTGGCAGCCGGTCCCTCTGCCTTCGGGACGCTGCGCGTGCAGGCGGATGAGCCCGCGCTCTGGGCGGCGCTTCCCGAGCCCCGCCACGAGCAGGTCCCTGCCTGGCTGCGCTTCCGCGAGACGGCGGAAACCTGGGTTGCGGTGCAGGAAGGTCAGCCCTGGGCGGTGCCGTCCACCCTGCCCCCTCCTCCCCCGTCGCCGTCGCTTCCGCGGTCAGCCGAAGCTATCGGAAGGGCGGCCCCGCTTCCCGAAGGTTGGGACGCGCCGGCGCTCGGAGGGTTCGCCGTTCCACGCGTGCAACGGGGACTCGACCTGTGAGACCCGCCTCGATCCATTCCCCGCACCGGAGCCATCGTCCGATGAAACCCCGTTCCGCCACTGCCGCGCTCATGCTCGTGCTGGCAGCCTGCCATGACCCGGACTTCGGCCAGCGGCGCGCGGAGGCCAGCGCCGGGCTGGGCCGCTGCAGCATCGAGGAGCCGGGGAGCACGCCCCGTCAGGGGCAGAGTGTGTTCTACGTGGACCGCACCGCGACCACCGGAGGCACGATCGGCAGGTACGCCGTGATGCTGACCTGCATGACGCCTGGGGCCGGCGGCACCGCAGTCACGCTGGTGCTCCCCAACCTGGCGGACTCGCTCCCGGCGGCCGCGCGGTACCGGGTCCTGGCGCCGGGGGTTGTGCTGCCCCCGAAGGCGCTGGGGCGGATCGGATGGGCGGAGGCGTCCATCCCGGCGGAGGACGGGACGACGTATCGCGGGATGGGCGGCGAGATCGTGGTGGAGCGCCGGCAGGACGGCGGGATCGTCGGCAGCTACCTCGTCGCGCTGGAGCGGGCCGGGGGTGCGCCCGCGGCACCTGCGCGGCTGGTGCTCGGAGGCGCGTTCGCGGCTCCGCGCAACACGCTGCCGCTGAAGGCGGCCCTGCCTCGCACGGGACGATGAGCCGAAGGCTCTCCCTCGCCGTCTCCGCCGTCGCACTGTCGGTGCCGGCCCTGGTGCTCGCCTTCCACCTGGAGCTGAACCACACCGAAAGCGGCCCGCTCGGGATCTGGCGCGCGTATCCGGACCGGGTGCCCGCCGTCGGCGAGTTCGTGCGGTTCTGCATGCGGCCGGAGCAGGCGCGGGCGACTGCCGGCCGTCCCTACGCGGGTGGAGCGCATGGGGGCCCCTGCCCCTTCCACACGTGGATGCTGGCGAAGCCGGTCGTGGCCAGCCCCGGGGACACGGTGGTGCACACGCCGGGCTACGTGAAGATCAACGGGCGCACCCTGCCGCTGAGCGCGACCCGCGCGCGGGACTCGGAGGGGCTCAAGGTGCCCACGGCGGCCTACGGCCGGTTCGTCCTGGGCCGCGGCGAGTTCTGGGTGCACTCCCCCTACGCCGACGGCTCTTTCGACAGCCGCTACGTGGGGATTGTCAGGACGGAGCAGATGCGGGGCACGCTGCGGCCGGTGCTCACCTGGCTAAGCCCCCGCCAGCGGGGCGCGCTCCGCTCCCGCGGGCTCACGTTAGGCCTGGGACGAGCAGCGGCACTCGTTCCGTGCTCATCACCACCGATACCGGCGTCCACCGCCGCATAGAGGTGTGCGACCAGGAACCCCGTCGCCCGGCACTGCGTGTCGGGCGACGTCTTCGTTATGGGCAGCGCCAGCGAACCGGGCGAGGCGGGCGCGCCTCGACCTTCCGAAGAACTGGAGGGGGCGGACCTTCACAGCACGGCCACCCACGGAGCGCACTCTGAAAACCCCGGAGGCAGGCTACGGAAGTAGCTATGTAGCCGGGGTTTAGAACGTTCCCGCATTCACCGCGTGGGGTACCACCGGATCTGTCAGAGTTCGCGAATGCCCACCCGAGACCGAACCTCCACAGCCAAGCTCTCCGGGAGAATGACCCCTCCGAATAACCGATCCCGCTCGGCGAGCGGCCGCAAATCACGAATTATTTGGCGAGCGCGAGGGAGCACGCGGCGTGCGTACGCCGATCTCCGCGACTTCGGGAAAGGCAGGGTTGCGCTGATCCCGGAGGGCGAGTCTCTCGCGACGACCGATCCGGAGATCGCCGAGGAGTTGCTGCGCAGGATCCTCAACAAGATCACCCGCGAGCGCCGCGACCGTGTGCTGCTCGGACTGGATCCCGACGCGGATCTCGCCGAGTTCGCCGTGCAGCACCTCCGGGCGAAGGCGGATTCGGGGGAGTATTCACAGCACTGGCTGGAAGCCGAGGAGAACCACCTCGCTCGTGCCGTGGAGTTCTTCACCCGGCACCACCATGCAACCGAAGCGGACCCCGACCCTGAGCCCATCGCGCGGAACCTGGCTGCGATCAGCGTACGGGACGTGCGCGCCTTCGCCGAGTGGCTGAAGACCGTTCCGAACGGACGTGGAGGCGTCCTCGGTGCGCAGTCCCGCCGCCATCACATCCATTCGCTGAGCAACGTGTTCAAGCGGGCCATCAGCGAGGGCTTGCTCGAGATGGGGCGCAACCCCGTTGCAGCTCTTCTGGAGAAGCCGAGCATCCCGAAGAGTCGGACGAACTGGCTGGAGGTCGGAGAGCTGGCGCTCCTCCTCGAAGCAGCGCGAATCATCGTCGACGACCCGCGGGATCCGGGTCGCCGGCCTCCGCTTCCCTGCGTCTACGAGTTCCTCGCCACGTTCATCCTGACAGGCGCACGCGAGGACGAGGTCCGCAACATCGACGTGCGGGACGTCCACTTCGACTCGGACAGCATCGAGATCCGCGGCACGAAGACCGACGACTCGGACCGAACGGTTCCGATGCATCCGCAGCTGCGCGAGATCCTGCTTCCGTATATGTCGAAGCTTGGACGCGCTTCGGGACCCCTATTCCTGACGGAGTCCGGAACGCTGGTCGGGGACTGGAGGAAGACGCTCGACCTGGTCGCCGAGCGGGCGGGCTTCGGCCGCGGCAGGATCAGGACGCGAATCTTCCGCAACTCGTACATCACGCACCGCCTCGCCTGCATCGACCACGGGGCACCGATGGAGCCCTACCAGGTCGCGCGCGAGGTCGGGCATTCGGACCTGAAGATGATCATGCGGGTCTACGCCCGGGTCCAGCGGTTGAGGGTGCGCCTGGAAGAGATGGCGTTCCGCGTGGACTCGATCGGGCCTGCGCTGCAGGAGCGGCTGGCTGCGCTCTACCTGCCCCCCGTGAGGCGGGAGGTGATCGAGCGAGAGAGGCGCGGCGAACTTCTCACCGAGTTTTTTCGTGTTGGAGAGGGGATGAGCACTGCGGCAGTTTCGGTCGTGAGCGGGATATCGGAACCCACGCTGAACCGACTCCGCTCAGGCGAGGTCGCTTACCTTCACCCACGGACAGAGGCACGGATCAAAGCCTTCATCGTCCATCGAGCATCGGTGACGGATGCCGCTCAACTGGACCCCGTCTCTCAGAGCGAGGCTACGGTACAAGCGGAACTCACGGAGCTGCTGAAGACGTTCATCCGGCTTACGGCCGGGATGGACGCTGCGGTAGTGCGCGAGGTGACGGGGATCTCTGCACCTACGCTATACCGGATACGACGGGGAAGTCAGGCCGCGGTCTACAAGGCGACGGAAGCCCGGATGCGCGCTTACCTGGCGAATGCAAAAACAGAAGTTTAGCCTCGGATTTGAGGCAGGCTTTGGCACCATTTCTGGCACCACGTTGAAATTGATCGACGAAAAAGCGAAGACCCCGCAACGTAAACCGTTGCGGGGCCTTCGTTTATAAGTGGTCG
>DASRQW010000426.1 GCA_035696245.1 Longimicrobiaceae bacterium
GCCCGTGCCCATGATGTCCAGCGCCACCGTGAGCCCGATCGCCAGCGGGAACACCGACTTGGGCGCCCGCTCGTCCACCGCCGTGCCGAACACGACCAGCACCAGGAAGAACGTGGTCACCATCTCGATGAGGATGCCCGCGCCCGCCGGGATGCCCAGCGCCAGGTTGGGCGTGCCGTTCGCCACCGTCTCGGTCCCGAAGATGAACGCCACGATGCCGGACGCCACCACCGCGCCCACGATCTGCGCGCCCCAGTAGGCCAGGCCGCGCACCGGCGCCATCCGCCCCGTCACCACGAAGCCGAAGGTGACCGCCGGGTTGAAGTGCGCCCCCGACACGGCGCCCATGGCCGCCACCATCACCGCGATGGCCAGGCCGTGCGCGAAGGCGATGGACGTGAGGTTCACGGTGCCCGCCGGCGCATCGGCGATCTTGCCGGCGCTGATGGCGAGCAGGCCGATGAAGCACAGCGCGAAGGTGCCGATCGCTTCGGCAACGAGGGGCTTGGCGAGTCTGTCGTTCATGGAGGGCGAGGAGGTTGGAAGGTCGGTCGGCCCCGCGGTCGCGGTCGGCCGGATCTACGTGGTCCCGCAGGTACATCGGAGCCCCCGGTCCAACCACTATCGGGAGATGTCGATCCGCCGCCCAAGCTCGGGCGGGGCAATCAGATCCGGAAGATGTCCAGCGTTCGATCCATCAGCACAGCCCCGAGCCGCCGAGATGCAGGTCATTCAGTAGATGCGAATCATCTCTCGGAAGATGCAGGTCGCAGGCGCCGCGTCCCTCACCCGACGCTCCATGTCTCGATCGACCACGCACCCCAGCGCCTCGGCGGATGCGCGGCTTGGGACGAGCATGGGCGCTCCCGCGTCCGCACGATCACCGCTGTTCATCCACCGGCCGCGAGCAGCCCGAGCCTCACGCCGAATCCGCCGCCGCACCACACCTCGTCCGCAGGACGACCGCAGTTCAAAGCCGGGGGTTTCATACCCTCGGGAGGCCGCGAGTCTGCTGGAGGTTTCGCGAGAAAGCCGCGGCTGCGATCCACATCTTCGCGATGCTTCTCGGCGCGATGTGGCGAACAGGACGCTCGCTCCGCATCTCCCGCATCTCCCGCATCTCCCGCATTCGTCCGACGGCTAACCCGGCGCCGGAGCGGCTTCCTCGACCTCGTCGCGGGTGAAGCGCTCCATGCCGATGCCCAGCCACAGGGTCGCGAACACCAAAGCGGCGCCCGTCCAGAACGGGTACTGCGAGCCCCAGTGTTCGAACGACCACCCGGCCCACACCGGCCCCAGCACCCGCGCCGCGCCGCCGAAGCTCTGCTGCACGCCCATGTACACGCCCCGCTCCCGCTCGCTGATCACGCGCGACAGCGTGGCCGTGACCGCCGGGAAGGTGAACGCGGTGCCCAGCGGGATCAGCGCGATCACCACCGCGAGCACCAGGAACTTGAGCGGCACGAGCGTGGCGCCGGCCGAGAACGCCGGGTACGACAGATGCCCGCCGCCCAGGTGCATGGGCGCCATGTGCACCGCGAAGGGCAGCGGCACGTTGCCGGTGAAGCGCCAGGTGAACGGCATCAGCACCAGCCCGGCGGTGAGCAGCACCTGGCCCACGCGCGAGATGCGCGCCTCGCCCCAGCGGTCGATCAGCTTGCCCAGGAAAAACGCGCGCACCAGCACCCCGATGCAGGCGTTCCAGGTGTACGCCCAGCCCACCGTCTTGGCCGTGACCCCGAACCGCTGGCTGAGGAAGAGCGCCAGGATGGCCGTGAAGCCCGAGAACGCCCCCATGGCGATGGCGTAGATCCAGATCATGCGCGGCGCCGGCTCGGCCGGCCGCGTGAGCACGTGGCCGATGAGGGTGCGCGAGCCCGCGGGCTTGGCGGCGCCCGCCTGCGGCGCGTGCACCACGCGCGACTCGCGCAGGTACACGGCCGCGAACGCCATGTTGACCACGCACAGCCCCGCCGCCAGGAACCCCGGCGTCTTCTCGCCCCACGCCAGGCTGTGCGACCCCAGCAGCGGCCCGATCGCCACCCCCATGTTGGTCGCGGCCGAGAGCCAGCCCAGCGCCTTGGCCCGGTCGCGCGGCGCCGTCGCGTCCGCCACGTAGGCCTGGATCACACCCGTGGTGCCGCCGCCCGCCCCCTGCACCAGCCGCGACAGCAGCAGGATCCAGATGGAGGTGGCGAAGCTGAAGATGACGTACGCGATGGCGCTCGCGGCCAGCCCCACCAGCAGCGCCGGCCGCCGCCCGTAGCGGTCCGACATCCGCCCCCACATGGGCGCGCTGAGCAGCTGCGCCAGCGCGTACGACGAGACCAGGACGCCCACCACCGTGCCGCCCGCGCCGAACTTCATGGCGTAGAACGGGATCAGCGGGATCACCATCAGCAGTCCGACCATGTCCACGAAGGCCGTGACCATCAGGACAGCGAGCTTACCCAGAGAGCGTCCGCGGGATGGGGGAATGCCGGCGCGGCCGGGCGGCGGCGCTCGGCGGGAACGTAGCCGCGCGCGGGTGGAGCGTCAACGCCTCGCGAATGAGCGGCGAGCACGGCGATCCGGGCGTTTTCGACGGTTTCATGCCGCGCATCGAACCTCGTGCGCGCGCGGTGGCAGAAGGACCTCACGCGGAGGCGCGAAGACGCGGAGAACAGCTCGCTCCTCCTTCCGTTCTCCGCGTCCTCCGCGTCTCCGCGTGAGCCTTCGTTTTGGGAAGATCGGAGCTGCGCTCTTCCGATGGATGCGGGAAGTGCGATGCCGCTACGGGCCGCCTTCACCCGGCGTGGGGCGCGGGTCCGCGGGATCGGGATCGCCCAGCAGGCGGGCGAGGAAGACGCGCGAGCGGAACGTGTCGTCCGGACGGCCGAAGCGGACGACGACCAGGTCCAACGACGGGATGATGAAGAGATGCTGATGCATCGCCCCGATGGCTTCGGCCATGTCCGGCAGGCCGCCGTCGTACAGCGCGCGGCCGCCGCGCACCGGCGCGTTGAGCCAGAACGCGAGGCCGTACCACGGTGCCACCGCGCTGCCCTTGAAGCACTCGCCCAACGCGGCGGAATCGAGCACCTGGCGGCCTTCGAACCGCCCGCTGTCGCGCACCATCCGCCCGAAGCGCGACCACTCGCGCGCCGTGATGCGGGCGCCCGCGTCGAACATCGCGTTCCCCGCCCCGTCGCGCGCGAAGGTGACGCCCCGCACACCGATGGGGTCCAGCACCCGCCGCTGGAGGTACGACACGGGGTCCTCGCGGCGCGGCAGCAGCTTGCGGCGCATGGCCTCCATGAACATGTCGAAGCTCGTAGGGCCGTACGCGAACGTGGTCCCCGGCGCCGCGTCGCTCCGCAGATAGAGGGAGTTGGCGTAGTGGTTGGCCGGCTCCACGCCGGTGGGGCCGCGGTTCACCGGCGGCAGGCCGCTGGTGAGGCTCAGCAGGTGGCGCGCGGTGATTCCGCGGCCCAGCCGGTGCTCCGCCAGCTCCGGCAGCGTGCCCGCCAGCGGCTCGTCCAGCTTCAAGAGGCTGTCTTCGACCGCGGCGGCGGCGACGGTGCACGCGAAGCTCTTGGTGCCGCTCACCATGTGGTGCGGCACGTCTGCCGTGTAGCCGTTCTGGTACTCCTCGAACACCGTGCGGTCGCCGCGCACCACGAGCACGGCGTCGCCCGCGTGCTCGCGCGAGTACGCTGCGGCGGCGCGGAAGTGCAGCGGCTCGCCGCCACGTGCGGGAGCCGGGGAGAAGCCGGTCGCGCCAGCCTGGCGCGGCGCAGACACGCACGCGCAGAGGAGCCCCGCCGCGAGGGCGAGGCCGGGGGTTCGAGCGTTCATTGCAAGGGTTGGGAAGCCGGAGAGCCCACGGCGGAGGGACCGCCGCGATACGGGCGAGGCGTGGATGCCTCGGTGTCACAACGCGTCCGGGCCCCCGTTTCTGACGGCGCACGCCAGGGTGTCGGGCAGATGCAGGATGCCGCCGGGCCCCGCGCGGGCGGACGCTCCGGACCGGCACGGAGCCTGCGTAGAGGCGCGCGAACCCCGAACCCCAACGCAAGTACATGCCGCTCAGAGAGTTCGATGATTCGGAGGGAGTGAGGTGGCGCGTGTGGGACGTGGTCCCCGACTCGCCGGGCATCCTCGCGTCCGACCCGGCCGACCACGACGCGCATCGCAGCACCCGCCTCACGCCCGGCCTGGAGGGCGGCTGGCTCGCCTTCGAGCACGGCTCCCGGAAGCGCCGCCTGAGCCCCATCCCGCCGGACTGGGAACGCCTCTCGCCGGAGGAGCTGGAGCGCCTGCGCGACCAAGCCCGCGAAGTCCCGCGCCGCCTCTAGCCGCCGCGTATCGGACGAAGGCACACACGAAAGACGGGGCCGCGCTCGCGATGAGCACGGCCTCGTCCGCATTGGCACGACCGCCTCTACGGAATCGCACCATCTCGAGGAGCGAAGTTCTGCATTGGCCCTTCGAACCGCCGCCGGCGAGCACCCGGTCGCCCGGAACGTGATTTCATCCACCGGAAGGAGCGATGCGGTTGCCCGCACGCGGGGTTCCGGCTAACCTTCGCGCATGAGACGACTTGCGCGCGAGGCGACGAACGCGGTGCTGATCATCCTCGGAATCCTGTCCGCGGGGATGGGGCTGCACGGGTTCCTGCTCAGCAGCCGCTTCATCGACGGCGGCGTGACGGGCATCTCCATGCTGCTGGCCGAGGTGGCCGGGTTCCCGCTGTCGGTGCTGATCCTGGTCATCAACCTGCCGTTCATCGCGCTGGGCTACCGGCAGATCGGCGGGGCGTTCGCACTGCGGAGCGCGCTGGCCATCGGCGGGCTGTCGGTGTGCCTGGCCACGGTGCACTACCCGGACGTCACGCCGGACCGGCTGCTCACGGCGGTGTTCGGCGGCTTCTTCATCGGCGGGGGGATCGGGCTGGCCATGCGCGGCGGGGCGGTGCTGGACGGCACCGAGATCGCCGCGCTGCTGGTGAGCAAGAAGAGCAGCCTGCTCAAGGTGGGCGACGTCATCCTGGGCCTCAACATCGTCATCTTCCTCACCGCGGCGTTCTTCCTGGGCGTGGAGTCGGCGCTGTACTCCATCCTCACGTACGTGGCCGCGTCCAAGACGCTCGACTTCATCCTGCACGGCATCGAGGAGTACCACGCCGTCACCATCGTCTCCGAGGCGAGCGCCGCCATCCGCGACATGGTCACGGGCCGGCTGGACCGGACGGTCACGGTGATCCAGGGCCGCGGCGGGGCGAGCGGGGCGGAGCAGGACATCCTCTACTGCGTCGTCACGCGCCTGGAGATCGGGAAGATCCGCACCATCGTGCAGGAGCTCGACCGGCACGCGTTCATCGTCATCCACCCGCTCTCGGACGTGTACGGCGGGCGGGTGAAGAAGCCCGTGCTGCACTAACGGTAGATGCAGAGCCGCCCGCCACTCTCCGCCCCCCGCAGCTTCTCGGCGGATGCGCAGCCTCGCATCCCGCTGCCTCCCCGCGTCC
>DASRQW010000427.1 GCA_035696245.1 Longimicrobiaceae bacterium
GAGAGGGTTGGTCGGCGTTTCCTCGCCGTCGGGCGACCATCATTGAAGGTTCGCATCTCCTACGCTTGGCACCATGTCGGAGGAGAGACCGTCCTCGGCCCAACATCTCCCGATGCCATCCAGCCGCGCCTCCCCGCCCGCCTGGGCGCTATCAGCGGGCGAGCTGGCCCATCTGGTCCCACAGCGTGTATCCGCCCATCGCGGCCATACTGACGACCACGAGCACGCCCAGCGCCGTGAGCCACGCCGGGTGCCGGTAGTCGCCCACGATGGAGCGGCGGTACGCGGCGATGAGCATGACACCCAGTGAGAGCGGCAGGATCAATCCGTTGAGGGCGCCAGCTAGGATCAGCACCTTCACGGGCTTGCCCACGGCGAGGAAGACGGCGGTGGAGACGACGATGAAGCCCACGACCATCCGCGTCCACCGCCGCTCGAACACGCTCCCGAAGCCGCGCAGGAACGAGACCGACGTGTACGCCGAGCCCACGACGGACGTGATCGCCGCCGCCCACATCACCACTCCGAACAGCCGGTAGCCGATCTCCCCCGTCGCCAGGCGGAAGACGGAGGCGGGCGGGTTCGCGGCGTCGAGCATCAGACCGCGGCTCACCACTCCCAGCGCCGCGAGGAAGAGCACGATGCGCATCAGCGACGCGACGCCGATGGCGGTGAGCGCGGAGCCGTTCACCTTCCGCAGCGACTCGCGCCCGCTCACGCCCGCGTCCAGCAGCCGGTGCCCGCCCGCGAAGGTGATGTACCCGCCCACGGTGCCACCCACGAGCGTGACGATCGCGAGCACGTCCACGCGCGTGGGCACCACCGAGCGCACCACCGCGTCTGCGAACGGCGGGTGCGAGGCGACGGCCACGTACGCGGTGAGCGCCACCATCACGAACCCCATCGCCAGCGCGAAGCGGTCCATCGCCTTGCCCGCCTCCTTGACCAGGAAGATGCCGACGGCGATGGCCGCGCTCACCGCGGCGCCGACGGCTACCGGGACGCCCAGCATCACGTTCAGCCCCAGCCCCGCGCCGGCCACGTTGCCCACGTTGAACGCCAGACCGCCGATCCCCACCATCACCGCAAGCACGTAGCCCAGCCCGGGGAGCACGTCGTTCGCCACGTCCTGCGCGCGCCGCCCGCTGACTGCGATCACGCGCCAGATGTTGAGTTGCGCGCCGATGTCGAACAGCACCGAGACGAGGATGGCGAAGCCGAAGCTGCTTCCGAGCTGCGCCGTGAACACCGCCGTCTGCGTGAGGAACCCGGGCCCGATGGCCGAGGTCGCCATCAGGAACGCAGCGCCGAGCAGCGCGCCGCGCACCGATTCTACCCGGCGTCCGGCCGCCATCGCCCCCGCCCGTTCGTCCGGCATGTTGCTCCTGGGATATAGTGGTGGTGAGGAACGGGAGAGATCGACGGGATGCCGGGAAGCGCGGTCGGACGCGTTGCGCGGAAATGATACGCCGCGCGCCGCCGCGGAACCAGACGGATGCCGGAGAGTATGGCAGGAGGTCGGTTCCTGCTCTCCATCCACCGCCGCGCCGTTGCCGTTCTCCTTCCCGCGCAAGCTCCGCCTGGCCGCAACGCTGCTTCTCGTCTTCGCGGGCGCACTCGCGCCGCGCGTGGGCGCCCGTTTGGCCGCCGCGCAGGAGATCCTCACGTCGGGCCACGTGCGCGTCGTCTACCCCGCAGGCCAGCGGGCGCGTGCGGAGGAAGTGGCCGCCCTCGCGAACCGTCCGATGCGGCTGCCGGGGTTGGGCGACGCGGTGGTGCCGGAGTCGACGACGATCTACGTGGCCGCGACGCGTGCGGCGTTCGACTCGCTGGCGGGCGGGGATGCGCCGGAGTGGGCCGGCGGCGTCGCCATCCCGGAGACGCGCACGATCATCATCCCGGCTTTCGCGGTGGGCGACGCGCCGTACGAGCCCGTGGTGACGCTGCGGCACGAGCTGGCGCACGTCATCCTCAACGCGCGCCTGCCGCACCCAATCCCCCGCTGGTTCGACGAGGGGTACGCCGAGATCGCCTCGGGCGGGTGGGACGGGGAGAGTGCGTGGCAGCTCCGGGTGGCGTTCGTCACGGGACGCGCGCCGCCGCTGGACTCGCTGGCGCTGGGCTGGCCCGCGGGGGCGGACCGGGCGCGGCTGGCGTACCTGCTCTCCGCCACCGCCGTGCTGCACCTGGAGCGGCGCGACGGCGAGGCCGGCTTCCGCCTGCTGCTGGACAACTGGCGGCGCGACGGCAGCCTGGACGCCGCCGTGCGCACCACGTACGGGCTGACGATGGGCCAGCTGGAGGACGAGTGGCGCGCCTCGGTGAAACGCGACTACGGCTGGCTCCAGGCGCTGTCGTCCACCTCCGCGGTGTGGATGCTGACGCTGGCGGTGCTCTTCATTGCGTGGCTGCCGCGTCGCAAGCGCAACCGCGCCAAGCTGGCCGAGATGCGCGCCGAGGAACGCATGCTCCCCCCGCCGCGCGAGGACGGGGTTGACGTCGAATATCCCATCGGGTAGCTTCGGGTCCATGCCCAGACCCACGCCCACGACCCGTCCCCGCACCGCCGCCCCGGTGGCCGCGACCGCCGAGCAGGAGAGCGCCGTCCGCTTCTCGGTGCAGAACATGGCCCTGCTCGCGGCGGGCATCGTCGCCATCGTCGCGGGGTACGCGCTGCTCTCCGGCGGCTCCACGGTGGCGGCGCCGCTGCTGCTGGTGCTGGGGTACGTGGTGCTGATCCCGCTGGGAATCATCGGATAGCACCACCCACGGGCGCTTAGCTCAGCTGGTTCAGAGCACCTCGCTTACACCGAGGGGGTCGGGGGTTCGAATCCCTCAGCGCCCATCGAAGTCCGCCGGTCACAGCACCGGCATCGACAGATTGAAGGCCCGGCGAGGACGCATCCTCACCGGGCCTCTCTTCGTTGCGCCTCCGTCGGGACTACTTCCCGCGCGATCACCTCCGTCCATCTCCCGGCCTTCATCACCCGTGCGCTTCCCAGGCGTGTGCGAAGCCGGCGCTCGCAACGCGAAGACTCCCGGCAGCAGGCCACCAGGTGGCCTTCGTGCCGCCGTAGCCCGCGGCGTCAGCCGGCCGGGCGCACCCGCCGCCTCGAATCTCTCTAACCCCGCTGGAAATCCCTCAATCCGCCGCCACGTCCGCCCGGCCGTCTTCGATCATCGACGCTGGGTCGCTGATGGTCAGCTCGGCGATGGCGACGCTGCGGGGCATCTTCTCGACGCCGCCGAGGACGGGGATGTCGTCTCCGGCGGCGGCGCGGAGGTCCTTGAAGCGGCGGGCGGCGGGGAGCACGCTCCGCTCCAGAGAGCCCACGGCCTGGTTGTACGAGTCCACGGCGCGGTCCAACCCCTTGCCGATCTTCATCATGTGCATGGCGAGAACGCGCGTGCGGTCGTACAGGATGCGGCCGTTCTCGCTGATGGCGCGCGCGTTGTCCGCGAGCTGCTCCTGCCGCCAGCCGTAGGCGACGGCCTTCAGGAGGGCGATGAGGGTCGTCGGAGTGGCGAGGATGACCTTCTGCTCGGCGCCGAACTCGATGAGCGACGGGTCCTGCTCCAGCGCGGCGCTGAAGAAGGTCTCGCCGGGAAGGAAGAGCACGACGAACTCCGGCGAGGGTTGGATGTGCTCCTGGTAGGCCTTGCCGCTCAGCTCCGTGAGGTGCCGCCGAACCTGCGCCGCGTGCCCGCGCAACGCAGTGAGCCGCGTCTCCTCGTCGGGCGCCTCCAGCGCTTCCAGGTAGTGCGAGAGCGGGACCTTGCTGTCCACCGCTACGCACCGGCCGCTGGGGAGCTTCACGACCATGTCCGGGCGGCGCTTGCCCAGGTCGGTATCCACCGTCTCCTGCTGCGTGAAGTCGCAGTGCTCCAGCATCCCCGCGATCTCAACCACGCGCTTGAGCTGGATCTCGCCCCAGCGGCCGCGCACGGTGGGCGCGCGCAGAGCCTTCACCAGGTTCGACGTCTCGCCTTGCAGCCGCGTCTGCATCTCCTGCATCCCCCGCAGGTGCTCGGTGAGCGTGGCGTGGCTGTCGATGCGCCCCTTCTCCACATCCGCGATCCGGCTGTCCACCGCCGCCAGCGACGCGCTGATGGGCTGCACCAGCGCGCTGATCGCCTGCTGCCGCTGCTCCAGGTCGGCCTGCGAGAGCAGGTGCAGCCGGCCGAACTGCGTCTGCGCCAGCGTCATGAACGACTCGTTGTTCGACTTGAGCGCCGCGGCGGAGAGCGATTCGAACGCGTCCTTGAAGCGCGCCTCCGCCTCCGCCAGCAGCTTCACCTTCTCGGCTGCGAGGCCGCGCTCCTGGTCTAGCTGCGCGGTGAGCTGGGCGACCTCGCGGTCCAGGCCGGTGTTGCGCGTCCGGAGCACGTCGCTTTCCGCGGCAGAGCGCTCGGCGCGCAGCCGGAGGTCCGCGAGCTGGTCGTCCCTCGCCCGCACGCGCTCCAGCAGCGTCGCGCGCTCGGCGGTAGCGGAGGCCTGCGCGGCATTTGCCTTCGAGCGCAGGACAAGGATGACGATGACGGCGCTCACTCCCGCAGCGGCGAGCGAGCAGAAGACGATCTGGAAGATGGGCGTGGGCATAGAATGGGTTGTGACGAGGAGATGAACGGCGAAGCGGAAGGAAACATCCGGAAGGTGTCAGGAGGATTCGCATCGTCGTGAGGATGTGGCAAGTGCCGGTATTTATTCGGTCGGCCGTCGGACAGGAAAGCGGAACCGAGTCGTCCCGGCCTCACAATACCGTCTCTGACGGAAGTAGTGCTTGGCACATGCCGATGATGGGACCTCCGCCCATCGCCGGGTCGCGATCCATTCATCCAGACATCGACTCCGTTTCCGCTCGCGGCGCTCCGTGGGATCGAACTACTCGGCTTCCGATCAGTTGTACTCCAGGTTCTCGGACCTGAAGCCCACCTTCGCGAACAGCCGCTCCCAGTAGGCCCGAATCTCCGGTCCATGCGGCTTCGCCGCGAGATTTCCCAGAAGGACGCGCACGTGCACGTTCTTGAAGCGAGTGGTATCGACGCTCATCTCCATCACCCGCGCGACGTCGGCAGTCGCCCAATTCTCCGCCTCCGCGCGCGTCGAGGGAGGGTGCGCGTCGAAGTCCCTGCCAGGCGCCGGCATGCTCTCGCGCATGTCGCTGAGGTAATAGACACGCGCTGAGCTCGCCGAGTCGCCTTTCAGCTCGTCGCTCAGGACCTCCAAGCTCCCTAGCATGTCCGTGTGCCGCTTGTCGCCCGGTGCGACGAGCGAGCTGCCTAGCGCGAGAAGCTGGCGAGAAGCCTCCTCGTGCAAGCTCGCGATCTTCTGCTCGTACTGCGTCTTGGCGAGGGCCGCGGCGACTTTCGTCTTGCCCGTGGGGTCCGCGCTCTGGATCGTGTCCAGCAGGTCCACGCGGTCGACCTTCCCGCGCGTGTTGCCGTGCAACGGAAAACCGTGGACCGCGTCTCCCGGACATTGCAGGGCGGAGGTGGCGACTGCCTCCAGCGTATCGCGGAACAGCGCTTCGGTACGCGGATCGACGACGCTGCTCGCGCTCTGGTCGTAGAAGACGAGCGTCTGCTGCGGCGGCCGGCTGCACGGGCCGGGCGACGTGGGAGGGCACGCGGCGAGGAAGATCACCAGCGCGAGAGGGGGCAGCGCTCCGGCGCGCCGAGCGAAGGTTGAGAAGGTCATGCGTCCGAGATGTCAGTTGGAGGAGTGGGCGCTCAGCGCGATTTCGCGGATGGTCCGGCGGAGCGCCACGAAGGGACGGGGACGCTTTCGGCGGGGACGTTCCGCCGCCGTCGCCGCCGCGGCGTCTTCCGACTCCCGAGTCTCGAGGTTTCCTCCAAGCTCGTACCCGTCGTCGTACAGGCTGCGGAGCCGGTTCGTCCTTACCTCCACCCTGCGCGCCAGCAGCTCGCGGCGCTCCCCGGCGAGGTCGTCGGCCCGAAGCTCCAGAGCCGCGGCCGCGGGCTCGTCGGCCGTCAACGCGAGGAGGCGCTTCAGCTCGGCCGTCCGCCCCGGCAGCTCGTCCGCGACCCGTCGTTGCGCTTCGCGGGCCGCGAGGTGCGCGGAGGCCAGCTCGGATTTGCGCTTCGCGGCGGCGCGGCGCAGGTAGCGTCTGTCGTGCAGATACCGGAGCCCGATGCTCAAGCTCACGGCGCCCGCGGCTGCGAAGAGCGTCCCCGAAAGGATGAACGACCACCGCGCCAGGCTGCTCGAAAGCATCTGCTCCTGCAAGTCCATCAACCGGCTGCCCTTTTCCGCGGCGGAGAGCGCGGCGTTCGCCTGCAACATCGTGATCTTCGTCTGCGTGCCGTACGACTCGGCCCGGAAGGCGCCCAGTACCCACAGGGTCACGAACGAGGCGAGCGCCAGCGTGCAGATCACCGCCGTGAAGCGCGTCCGCTTCCCCTGCCAGTAGGGCGTCTCGACGAGGCGGTCGTACGCGGGCTTGAGGACGATCGAGATCATGGCGAGGCCGAGCGCGAACATCCACGACTCGTCCACTCCCAGGAAGTTGGAGCCGGTGAGCCCCAGCGCGTCTGCTACGATCTTCTGCGACATCACCACGTCGCCCGCGATGAACACCAGGCCGGCTGCGAGGAAAAGCGTCCCCTGCGTGAGCGAGCCCGCGGCGTGGGTCTCCCCCGCCTGCGCCTCCGCGGCCGTCAGCTCCGCCGCGGCGTCCTTCAGCGCCTGGTTCGCCGCGGCCTTGCCCTCTGCCAGGCTCGACAGTTCCTCCGTCTTGCCGGCGATCTCCGCCCGCTGCTGGCGGAGGGAGGCGGCCTTCTCGCGAGCGGCCTTCTCCCGCGCCTCGAGGTCGGCGAGGAGAAGGTCGATGCCCTCGCCCTCGACGGTGTGGGCGATGAAGTCGCGGAAGTTCTCCGGGCTTACGCCACGGCGGCCGTCCAGGTGCCCGTAGCCGAACGCGGAGTCGACGTCGGGCACGTCGCTGCGCATGAAGGTGACGGGCACGCTGAAGTGCGACGCGTTCTCGCCCACGTCGCGCCGCACGGGCTCCGACGCCGGGGCGGCGGCTGTCTCGGCTGGCTCGGGCGTCTCGCCTGCGATCCGTGAGAAGATGCCGGAGAGGGAGATGCGGGGAATGCGGATGCGCATCAGTGGCTCCCGTGGGTGGAGAGGACGGAGGCGCGCGGGTGCGGCGCGGCGTGCGTGCGGGAGGCGCTGGCGAGCTCGTACTCGCTGCGGAAGAGCGCCAGCTTCGCGTCGCGTATGGCTTCCCACTCGGCATCGGAGCGGACCGCGGCCAGGTCGCGGCGGAGCGATTCCATGCGCGCTTCCAGGTCGCGGCCCTGCTGCTCCAGCGCCGTCTCCTGCTGCGCGCGCCCGGTCATCTCCCGGCGGTCCATGCGCGCCCGCCGGAGCTGCCGGACGGCATCGCCCAGGCGCGGAACGCTGCTCAGGAGCTGGCGTCCGGCGAAGACGAACACGAGGAAGAGGAGCGCCGCTTCGGCCAGCGAGCGGGTGGGCCCCAGCCGCTCCCCGGCCCACGCGGTCACGAACGCCGCGGAGACCAGCGGAAGCCCGAATTCGGCCAGCCGCACCTTCCACAGCTCCACTCCGCCGGGCCGTTGCTCGCGGTCGTTCACGAAGAGCGCCGAGACGGGGAGGAAGACGGTGAAGAAGCCGGCCGCCACCACGCCCATCGTGACCATCGCCGGGGCGTCGAACGCGCGCCGGAGCTGCTCGAAGACGAGCGCCGCCGTTCCTGCGCACGCGCCGCCCGCCGCCACGATTCCCAGGGAGTACCGGAAGACCAGCGCCGCCGGGTCGTCGTCCTGCGCGTGCGCCGCGGGTTCCGGCGCGCGCTGCCGCAAGGCATCGCATCGGTCCGCCAGCTCCCCGATCCGCGTGTGCACGGACTGGAGCTCCGCTTCCAGAGCGCCTCGCTCGCGGCCGCCCTCGGCCGCGCGGCGGCGGAAGTACGCGCCGATGCAGGCCTCCTTGTACGCCAGCCCCGGTGCGGCGCCGGACAGCCCGAAGACCACGCCTTCGTCACGGAGCAGGCCGTCGTCTTCGATCCAGAGGAAGCTCTGCTCGCGGTCCTCGCCATCTGGGTCGGGGGAAGGTCCTGCGAATTGGATCATCTTCGACTTGCGGGCTGGTGGTAGCGATGTTGTGGGGCGCATGCCTGCACGCGTGCCGCCCGGCGCGGGCTTGGGGAAAGAGACGCCCGTCCCACGAAATCCAGGGGCGCACCTGCCCGTGCAGGCCGCGCATCCGACCGTGGCCCGCTACGGGCGAGCCGTTCTCTCACTGTCGGTCTGCCGCCGCAGATTTCGCACGGAGGCCCACGCTTTCACACAGCCGCGCACTGCGGCCGACTCCCGACGCTAGATTTACCAAGCGGGCACCGAACTGGCTCAACGTGGTATCAAACAGGTGCGTAATACTTAGCTCTGAGGTTTGTCGCGCTGCCGGGCGTCCGTCGGCGCCTGTTTAGGTGCTGAACCAGTGCAGATGTACGTTCCATCCGCCATGTGTGAGGAGTGCAAGATGATCCCGTTTTCGGTGCTGGACCTGTCGCCCATCATCCAGGGCGGCGATGCGTCGCTGGCCTTCCGCAACACGCTGGACCTGGCGCAGCACGCGGAGCGCTGGGACTACCGGCGCTTCTGGCTGGCGGAGCACCACAACATGCCCGGCATCGCGAGCGCGGCGACGGCGGTGGTGATCGGCCACGTGGCGGGCGGCACGCGCACGATCCGAGTGGGCGCGGGCGGGGTGATGCTGCCCAACCATGCGCCGCTGGTGGTGGCGGAGCAGTTCGGCACGCTGGAGGCGCTGTACCCGGGCCGCATCGACCTGGGGCTGGGGCGCGCGCCCGGCACCGACCAGGTGACCAGCTACGCACTCCGGCGCGACCTGATGAGCACCAGCGCTGCCTTCCCCTCGGACGTGCAGGAGCTTCAGCAGTATTTCCGCGCCGCCCAGCCGGGGCAGAAGGTGCACGCCGTGCCGGGCGAGGGGCTGAACGTGCCCATCTGGCTGCTGGGCTCCAGCATGTTCAGCGCGCAGCTCGCCGCGGCTCTGGGGCTGCCGTTCGCGTTCGCGTCCCACTTCGCGCCGGACCTGATGATGCCCGCGCTGCAAGCCTACCGCAGCGGCTTCCAGCCGTCGGACGTGCTGGAGCGGCCGTACGCGATGCTGGGCATCAACGTCTTCGCGGCGGACACGGACGGGGAGGCGCAGCGGTTGGCGACATCGCTCCAGCAGCAGTTCGTGGCGTTGCGGCGCGGCAACCCGGGCCCGCTCCGGCCGCCCGTCGACAGCATGGACGACGTGTGGTCGCCGATGGAGAAGGCGTCGCTGCACTCCGTCTTCTCGCAGTCCGTGGTCGGCGGGCCGGACGCGGTGCGCCGCGGCCTCCGCGCGTTCATCGACCGCACGGGCGCCGACGAGCTGCTGGTGACCGCGCAGGTCTACGACCACGCCGCCCGCCTCCGCTCGTTCGAGATCACCGCCCAGGTCCGCGACTCCCTCGCGGAAGAGGAGAGGCGCGCCGCTCCGGCAGCATGATCTCGAAGCCCCGCAGATAGCTGACGCGGAGGCGTTGAGGCGGCGAATCGCGGTTCGCCCCGTGAGTCCGTCTGGACCCGCTCAAAGATGCGTTGATCGACGGACTGCTCGTCGCCGCGCGCGAATCAGCCTCGACGACACGTCCGCATCATTGGACTTGGTCCCAGCGATCCACCCTTCCCGATTCGCCAGACCGCAGCCTAACCGCTTCCGCCACAAGCAGTTCTCCCCTCTCCCGCTTGCGGGGGAGGGGCCGGGGGAGGGGGCACCTTTCCGCACGCTCCACATCTTCCGAAGCCAAAAAACATCCCAAAGCACGAAGGGCCGAGTCGAACGAATCGACCCGGCCCTTCGTGTACCTCGTCGCTGCATCCTCGATCTCGCGGCGTGCTCTACTCCACCCGCACGTCCAGACCGAGCGCCTGGGCGATGACGATGGTCTGGTCGATGGTGATGATGGCGCCGCGGAGCTGCGCATGCTCCGGGTCGATCGCGCTGATGTCGCTGCCGCGCAGGTCGCACCGGGTGAAGTCCGCGCCGTGCAGTGACGCGCCGGAGAGATCCGCGTCGCGCAGGGTGCCGCCGCGGAAGCGGGCGCCGGTCAGGTCGGCCTCGCGCATCTGAACGCCGCGGAAGGTGGCGGAGCGCAGATCCGCGCCGGGCATTCCCACGAACGACCAGTTGCCGCCCGCGACCTGCATCACGTCGAACGTGCAGCGGTCGAACATGCTGCCCACGAGCTTGCAGCCGGTGAACCGCGCGTCGTAGAACGAGCAGCCGTGGAAGGTGCAGTTCACGAACGCGGCATCGGCGTGCACCGACGCGTTGAACTTGCCGCGGCGGAACGTGCACTCGGTGAAGACGGCGCCGGTGTTCGCCGCCTCCGTCCAGTCCCCGTCCACGAACAGGACGCGCGTGTGGGCCTGGCCGGAGATGTCGTCGCCGTACCAGTCCGCGCCGGTGATCGTGCTGTCCGTCTTCGGCGCCGCTGCGCCGTGCATCCGCTCAGCCACGGGCAGCTTCCGCGGACGGATGCCGCGCATCGACCGAATGGCTGATGTCGTTCGGGGCGGCGGTAGTTGCGCCTGCGCGAGCGAGAGTCCACATCTCCCGGCTCACTCGCGCGCCTTCGGCGGGGGAGCGGGGACCGTCGGGGCGTCCAGGTCGTGCGGGATCACGTAGAAGTTCTCGTCGACCTTGAAGTCCGCCGGGCTCGCCACGGTGACGCGTGCCGTCTTCCACGCCTCCGTCGGGCGGATGAGCGTGTACACGCCGGGGGAGAGCGTCACACGCACGGGCATGTCGAAGCCGGGCACCACGTCCGCCCATCTGTAGCGTAGCGTCCCGTTGCGGATGCGGTACTCCAGCACGGGGATGCGCGTGGTGGTGAGGTACTGCCGGAACACGCGGTCCAGGTCGATGCCGGCCTGCCGGCTGATGTACTGCTGCACCTGGCGCCCCGTCACCACCTTGTGCCGGAAGGTCTGGTTGAGGCCGCGCAGAATGCCGCGCCACCTCTCGTCGTCGCCCACGATCTGCCGGATCGTGTGCAGCATGTTGCCGCCCTTGTAGTACATGTCGCCGCTGCCCTCGGCGTTCACGCCGAACGCGGGGATGATGGGCTCGTCGTTCGCCACGTTCGCGCGCGTGCCCATGATGTACTTCGCCCCCGCCTCCTTGCCCTGCTGGCACTCCGTGTACAGGCTCTCGGAGTAGTGCGTGAAGCTCTCGTGCACCCACATGTCGGCCAGGTCGGCGCTGGTGATGTTGTTGCCGAACCACTCGTGCCCGCTCTCGTGGACGATGATGAAGTCCCACGCCAGCCCCAGCCCTGTGTGCGACAGGTCGCGGCCCAGGTAGCCGTTCTGATAGTGGTTGCCGTACGCCACCGCACTCTGGTGCTCCATTCCCAGGTGCGGCGTCTCCACCAGCTTGTAGCC
>DASRQW010000428.1 GCA_035696245.1 Longimicrobiaceae bacterium
GAGGGAGCTATTTCGTTGCGGGATGACGATTGTGCGTTGCGGGAGCTGTGGAGGGAGGATCGCGGGTTTTGAGGCTGCGGGTGCTCGGGCGTGCCGCGTGGAGCGCGTTCTGCGCGCGCCGCGCCCGCTGCACAGCATCTCGTTCTTCTGACCTCGACCTGCCCCGGCGCAACACTGTATTGCACCCCTAAATCCTGCACCTACAAGCAGTTCTCCCCTCTCCCGCTTGCGGGGGAGGGGCCGGGGGAGGGGGCGCCTTTCCGCAGCGACACCGCCTCCGCATCGCTACCGCGGCACATCCCTGGAATCGGGCACGCCGCGGGGATATCTTGACGGGCGCACGATCTACGCTCACCGCACCGGCTCTCGCATGCTCCGTCTGCACGACTACCGCTACGTCCGTCCCGCCAGCGTGGGCGAAGCCGCGGGCTTCCTCCGCGCGCACGAGGACGCGATGCCCATCTCCGGCGGCACCGACCTGATGCCCAACATGAAGCACCGGCTCTTCACGCCGCGCTTCCTGGTGGCGCTCAAGGGCATCCCGGAGATGCACGGCATCGGTTTCGCGGACGCGGACGGAATGCCCGTGGCGGACGACTCCGCGGATGCGCGGCAGGTAGTGATCGGCGCGGGAACCACCCTCACGCAGGTGGCGCGGCAGCCGCTGGTGCGCCGCATCTACCCGTCGCTTGCGGAGGCGGCCGGCAAGGTCGCCGGGCCGCAGATCCGCAACCAGGGCACGCTGGGCGGGAACCTGTGCCTGGACACGCGCTGCACGTACTACAACCAGTCGTTCTTCTGGCGGCAGGCCCTGGGGTTCTGCCTCAAGAAGGACGGCACGGTCTGCCACGTCACCAAGACGGGCAAGAAGTGCGTGGCCGCCCACTCCGCCGACACCGTCCCCGTGCTGATGACCCTCGGCGCCGTCGTCGACCTCGTCTCGGCCGACGGCCAGCGCACGGTGCCGGTCGAGAGCTTCTTCGTGGCCGACGGCGTGTGGAACACCGTCCGCCGCCGCGACGAGCTTCTGGTGCGCGTCCGCATCCCCCTGCCCGCGCCCGGCCTGCGCACGGCGTACACCAAGGTCCGCCAGCGCGAGTCGGTGGATTTTCCGCTGCTCTCCATCGCCCTGGCCGCGCAGGTGGATGCGGACGAGACGCTGCGCGGCGTTTCGCTCGTCGTCTCCGCGCTGGGCTCGCGGCCGCGCGTGGTCGCCGGCCTCGACAAGCTCGCCGGCCTCAAGCTCGCCGATGCGGCGGACGCCATCGCCCAGCAGGCGTTCAAGCAGTGCCACCCGCTGGAGAACATCATCGTCGACCCGGATTGGCGCCGCGCCATGGTGCCCGTCTACGTCCGCCGCGCCGTGGACTCGCTGGCCGCCGGGCACGTCCGCCTCGCCTCGTAGGACGCATCCGCCCTGGCGTGACCCGGCGGGCGGCGGGGAGCTTGCGATCCGTCGCTGCCGCGGGCGCGGAATGCATCTGACCGCCCGTCGCGAGCACTCGTCCCGTGTCGCCGGGGTGCGTATGGACATCGGTGCGTGGGTGGGAAAGGCAGCGCGCCCCGTCATCTCGGTCGCACGCGCATGGCGGCGGAAGCGGCTCCCGGCGGGCGTCCACGTCTCGCTGGACTGGGACGGGTACGCAACCACCGGCCCGGCCTATCTCTGGCGCGCCGTCCGCATCACGGTTGCGGCGGCGAACCACGAAGAGTTCGTCCTCGCAGCGGGCGCGTTCGAGTTCAGGACGCACGACGAAGCGGACTGGATGCCTCTCGTGGCCCTCGCCGACGTGCTGGTGCTGCCGATCACGGTCCCTCCGCACCGGGTCTTCGAGGAACGCGTGAGCGGCGCCACGCTGGCGAGCGGCCTCCCGGCACGGCCGGAAGGTTCCGGCGCGGTGCAGATCCGCCTCCTCCTGTCCGACCCGGACGACGTCCGCCTCGCCAGCCAGCCGATCTGGGTGACGGTCGACGAGCTGACGAACGAGCGCTTCATCTGACTCGTCCGGCGCAGCCCCGGCTTCCGCACCGCCTCCTCTTCCAAGGAACGGCTTTCGGTAGATGTCCGGCGGGGTTCCTCGATCCCGCGGCACCATCGCGCTCCCTCTCCGCCGATCCCCTCGACCAAGCAGCCGATGCCGCTCTCCCGACGCGTCTCCGCCTACGCCGCCACGCTCGTTCTGGCCGCGGCGCCCGCGCCGATCTCCGCCCAGCAGGCCGTCGCACGTCCCACTGATCCGACGATCCAGGGCTACTTCCGCCAGGTGCGCGAGGGCTTTTCGAGAAACCGGGCGCTGGCGGTCACGGCATTCGTGGAGAAGTTCTGGCGCGTGCCGGGCAATGCGGGATTCGACGCCAGCATCCGCCGCGTGGCCGCGCTGCTGGACAGCGCGGGCTTCGTCCCGCAGGAGCGCGCGACGGCCGCGGACCGGCTCACGTACCGGGTCGAGAGCCGCCCCATGACGCACCCGACGTGGGAACCGGTGGATGCGTCGCTCTCCATCGTCGGAAGGCCGGGCGGGCCCCTGCTGCGGTGGGCGACCAACCGCAACATGCTGTCGATCAACTCATTCTCCACACCGGCCGGCGGCGTGGACGTGGAGGTGGTCGATGTCGGCGCTGGACGGCCGGAGGACTTCGCGGGGAAGGACGTGCGAGGTAAGGCGGTGTTCGGCGCCGCGGGCGCGGGGACGCTTGCAAGGCTCGCGATCCCGGCCGGCGCCGCGGGCGTGCTGTCGTACTCGATGCCCGCGTACACGCAGCCGGAGACCCATCCCAGCTCTATCCAGTTCAGCACCATCCCGCTCGACCCGAACGGGCGCGCCTGGGGCATCTCGCTCTCGCACGCCGCGTACACGGCCATGCGTGAGGCGCTCGCCGCCGGACCCGTCCGCGTGCACGTGGCGGTGGATGCACGCAGCTGGCGCGCGCCCGAGCTGACCCTGGTGGCCGACGTGCGCGGCGCGGTGAAGCCCGACGAGCGCTTCGTGTACAGCGCGCACGTGCAGGAGCCGGGTGCGAACGACAACGCCAGCGGCGTGGGCACGCTGGCGGAGATGGCGCGCGTCACCGCCGGCCTGGTCCGCTCCGGCGAGGTGAACCCCGGCCGCACCCTGACGTTCATCTGGGGCGACGAGATCACCGCGCCACGCCGCTACCTAGCGGAGGATGCGGTGCGGGCCACGGGCGTGCGGTGGGGCCTGAGCCTGGACATGGTGGGCGAGGAGACGCGAAAGACGGGCGGCACCTTCCTGATCGAGAAGATGCCCGATCCGTCTGCCATCTGGACGCGCGGCGACGACCACCACAGCGAGTGGGGCGGGGAGGCGCTGGAGGAGAAGGACCTGCGGCCGCACTACTTCAACGACTTCGTGCTGGGCCGCGCGTTGGACCAAGCGGCGGTGACCGGCTGGACCGTGCGCACCAACCCGTTCGAGGGTGGCAGCGACCACACGCCGTTCCTGGACGCGGGCAAGCCTGGCCTGCTCTTCTGGCACTTCACCGACGTCTACTACCACACCGACGCGGACCGCTTGGAGATGGTCTCTCCCGTGGAGATGACGAACAGCGGCGTCTCCGCCCTCGTCGCCGGCCTCACCCTCACCTCGGCAGACGGCGCCACGGCCCGCTTCGTCGTGGGCGAGATCGAGCGCGCCGCCATTGCCCGCCTCGCCACGGAGGCGCGCCTGAGCGCCGCGGCCATCGCGGCCGGCGGCGACCGCGCGCACGAAGCGCACATCCTCGCCACCTGGACGAAGTGGTACGCCGACGCCCTCCGCTCGGCGGACGACATCGAGGTAGGCGGCTCGTCAGCGCAGACGCGCGCCGCTATCGCCGCCGCCGTCCAGCGAGTCGAGCAGGCGGGCGCACGCTACGAGCGCGAGCTTCGGTAGCGGACAATGAGCCGGGCAGCGGTGGCGACCCGCAGCCACCCGCACCCGGCTCGGCAACCCTTCGCGGGCGGTACGTCAGAAGTTGAACACGGTCGCGCGGTACGTCTGCGACCCAGGGTGAGGGTGCTCGCCGAATTGTTGCGCGCGACGAAGGTGACCACGCCTGCGCCCCACACGCCTTCCTGTACGATTACGGCAGTAGCAAGTCGCGTAGTCCCCAGATGCGCAGCTCCGCCGAAGGGACGACGGAGGCTCGGACGTGAGCTGCTTGATGTCCGACAGCTGATGTGGTGGGGCTGTCGAGGGAGCGGAGAGCAGGGGTGAAAAGGAGGGCGGGCCCAGCAGATTGCACGGGCCCGCCCTCTTCTTTTCGCAGGCCGAGATGCTGTCGTTTACGGAAGCTGTGCGTCGCGGATCTCGCGGTGGTAGCGCTGGCGGTCGCGGGCAGCGGGGATGTCTTCGGCGCG
>DASRQW010000429.1 GCA_035696245.1 Longimicrobiaceae bacterium
GGAGGAAGTACGTCCCGACAGGAGTTTCGGGCCCCTTGTTCCTCTCCCTGAGGATCTCGTCTCCGCGATGGGCAGCGATCTTCTCACGGTCTTTGCGATCCGCGCGGTAGAACCAGGCGGAGAGCGGCGCCGACACGATCAGCACGGCGAGGATGCGGGAGAGCGTCCCCCGCTTCACCCGGCAGCCCTCGATCTGCCGCCTTCCATCTCCCGTGCCCGCGTCACACCGCCACCGGGTGCGTCCAGTACCAGGCGAGCAGCAGGACGCCGAAGACGATGCGGTAGATGGCGAACACGGTGAAGTTGTGCTTCGCCACGAACGAGAGCAGCGCCTTGATCACCACCGCGGCGGAGAGGAACGACACCACGAACCCCACTCCCAGCAGCGGCAGGTCCGCCCCGTGCAGGTCGTGCCGCGCCTTGAACAGCGCCAGGCCCGTCGCTGCGAACATGATGGGGATCGCCAGGAAGAACGAGAACTCCGTGGCCGCCACGCGCGACAGCCCCAGGCTCACGCCGCCCATGATGGTGGCGGCCGAGCGCGACGTGCCGGGGAAGAGCGAGAGCACCTGAGCCAGGCCCACGCCCAGCGCCTTCCGCGGCGGAATGTCGTCTACCGTCTCCACCGCCACCGGCCGCTTCCACCGCTCGATGAGCAGGATGAGGATGCCGCCCACCACCAGCGCCCACGCCACGGTGATGGGGTTGAAGAGGTGCTTCTCGATCCAGTCGTGCGTCAGGAGGCCCACGACGGCGGCGGGGATGAAGGCGATGACGATGTTCATGGTGAGCCGGTTGGCCGCCGGGTCCTTGCCCAGGCGCGAGACGACGGAGCCGATCTTGGCACGGTAGAGCCAGACCACGGCCAGGATGGCGCCCAGCTGGATCACCACCTCGAACGTGGCCGCCGTCTGCGGCTTGCCGTCCAGGAAGTGCAGCCAGTCGCGGGCGATGATGAGGTGGCCGGTGGACGAGACGGGGAGGAACTCGGTGGCGCCCTCCACCAGCCCCATCACCACGGCCTTGAGGAAGAGGATCAGGTCCATGCGTCGCTTTGCGCGAAAGTGATGCGCGGGCCGGCCGCCTGGCCGTGCCCGCGCGTGTGCGTCAGCGCGCCGCGCGGGCGCGCAGGCGGCTGGAGAGCGTGCCCGCGGCCACCGTCACCGCCGAGCCTACCAGCGAGAACCACAGTGTGTCCACCAGCTTCGGCATCGCCCCGAACTGCTGCGCCGCCCACAGCAGCGCCATCGCCGCGATGGCAATCGCCATGCCCGTCACGGCGTCCCTCCCGTCGGCCCGGCGGCTGGCGATGCCCAGCAGGAAGCCGCCCAGCAGGCCGCCGTACGTGAACGAGGCGATCTGGAGCGCGACCACCACGATGGGCGTGTCCTTGGCCGCGAGCTGGAAGAGGATCGCCCCGCCGATGAGCACCGCGCCCGCCAGCAGCGTGAAGCGCCGGCCCACCCGCATCACGTGCTCCGGCTCGTCGCGCCCGGTGAGCGGCACGTACAGGTCGTGCGTGAGCGCGCTCGCCAGCGAGTTCAGCGCCCCCGCCTCGGACGACATGGCTACGGAGAAGATGCCGGCGATCACCAGCCCGCCGATGCCCGCCGGCAGGCCTTCCACGATGAAGCGGGGGAAGATCTCGTCCGGCGTGGCGAACGCGCGGCCGTGGTAGAAGGCGAAGAGGCCCGCGCCGGCGAACAGGAAGAGCGAGAACATCGCCAGCACCGCCACGCCGCTCGCCACCAGCGCCTTGCGCGCATCTCCCAGCGACCGCGCGGCCAGCAGCCGCTGCACGATCACGTGGTCCACGCCGTGGGACGCCATCGACAGGAAGGCGCCGCCCACCACGCCGGTCGCGATCCACTTCGGGTCCGCGAAACCGCCGCTCCAGTGCACGATCCGCAGCTTGTGCGTGGTCTCCGCCGCGGATACGACGTCGTGCCAGCCGTGCGGGAGCAGGCCCAGGAGCGCGACCACGGCCGCCACGGCGCCGCCCAGAAAGACGACCATCTGCACCACGTCCACCCACACCACCGCCCGCAGCCCGCCGAAGTACGTGTAGACCAGCGTCACCACGCCGGTGAGCACGATGGCCTGCCAGTACGGGAGCCCGGTGACCAGCTTGAGCGGGATGGCCGATGCGAAGAGTCGCACGCTGCTTCCAAGCGAGCGCGTGACCAGGAAGATGAGAGATGCGAAGCGGCGCGTGAGCGGCCCGAACCGGCGTTCCAGCAGCGCGTACGCCGTGTCCAGCTCGCCGCGGAAGTAGCCGGGCAGAAGGATGGCGGCGACGGCGATGCGGCCGATCAGGTAACCGAACGCGAGCTGCACCATCCACAGGTCACTCGTGTACGCGGTGGCGGGCACGCTGATGAACGTCAGCACGCTAGTCTCGGTCGCGATCACCGAGAAGCAGACGGCCCACCACGGGATCGACCTGTCGGCCAGGAAGTAGTCGCGGGCGTCCTTCTGCCGGCGGCCCAGCCACGTGCCGAAGAGCGTGACACCGGCCATGTACGCGACCAGCAGCGCCACGTCGAACGCCGCGAAGGAGCCCATCTACCGCCGCCCGCCCGGTGCCGTCATCGTCCGCCGCCACGTTGGGTGGATGTTGGATGGCGGAGCACGTCCGTCCGCGCTCCGCCGCTCGTCAAAGTATCGCGCCCGCATATGCGAATCCAGCATCGCGGGCTCGGGAGATGAGGTGCGGGCGATGAACGGCGGGGGATCAGGGGGTCTGTCGAGGCAGGGACGGAGGTGCGGGGCCGATGCTTGGACGACCTGGGAGGGATGCGGACCTCTCTCAGAAAATTTCGATGTCGGCGCCTCTGCGATCCGGACATCAGGGCAAAGCCGGGTGGGCGGCGGGGCCGTTGCCGCTGCGCCTGTGTGGGCCGGAGGAAGCCCGTGGAAACGGAGGATGGCTATCGGTTCGCGGTGGATGAGTTCGCTGGGAGGATCTTCTGTTCGGCTAGGAAGGCGCCGACGTCGGCTATGATGTCGCGGACGGCGTCGTCGGTGAAGCGGCCGTGGAGGCCGCCGGGGACGGTGTGGAGGCGGTTCGGCACGCCGGCGGCGGTGAGAGCCGCGTGGAGCTGCTGCGACTGCGCGTACGGCACCGTGGGATCCGCGTCGCCGTGCACGATGAGCACGGGTGGCAGGCCGGGGCGCACGTAGCGCAGGGGAGAGAGGCGCCGCCCCATCTCCTCGCCCGCCGCGCCGTCTCCGAGCCAGACGCGCGTCTTCTCGCTCTTGGCCGCGAAGCCCGGCACGTCCGCCGGTCCGTAGTAGTCCAGTACCGCGGCGATGTGCGGCACGTCGAGGCACTGCGGCAGGTCCACGTCGTTGCGCGCGGGCAGCATGGCCGTCATCAGCGCGAGCTGGCCGCCGGCGGACGTGCCGTACGCCACGATGCGCTCGGGGTCGAAGCCGAAGCGCGCCGCGTTCACCTTCACCCACGCCATCGCGCAGCGCGCATCCTGCACCGCCGCGGGCGCCCGCGCCACGTCCGACAGCCGGTAATCCACCGACACGACCGAGAAGCCCAACTCCAGGAAGCCGCGGAACGACGAGGCCGCCTTGGGACGCGCGCCCGTCGTCCACGAGCCGCCGTGGAAATAGACCAGCACCGGCGCGGGCGACGCAGCGCTGCTCCGGTACACGTCCAGCCGCGCGTTCACCGTGTCCGCCGCCGTGTACGCGATGCTGCGGAGCTCCGCAGGCGGCGCCATCTGCGCCCTGATCGGAGCCGCGGAGAACAGCAGCGCAAGTCCCAGCAGTCGCTTCATCTTCAGTCCTCGTCGCCTGTGGTCGATGGAAGTCACGACGCCGATCTCTATCCATGCGTCATCCTGTCTCCACGGCTGCGCGGACGCGAGTGACAGACGACGCGGGATGGAGGACGGAAGATGAACATACGGACGACCGTCTCGGATTCGCTACGATCCCCGCAGCGGCCATTCCGCCGAACCGCGGCTCCTCGGCGGAGGTGCAGCGAAGGCCGCCTCCGTCGATCCGGGAGGCGGCCTGCGTCTCGAAATCTCGTCATCTCCGGTCTGGCCACCCACATCACCCGAGTGCTCCCACTTCTCTCATTCACCCGATCAACCGGCTTCGCCCAGGCCGCCGTGAATCCGACGAGCGGCCGTGCGATCACGCGCTCGCGAGGGCGACGCGGTTGCGGCCGGCGTGCTTGGCGTGGTACAGCGAGTCGTCCGCGCGGCGGGAGACCTCGCCGAAGCTGCCTTCGGCCGGCGCGCGCTCGGCGACGCCCACGCTCACGGTGACGCGCAGCGCCGGGGCCACGTCGCTCCAGTCCAGGCGCTCCACGGCCGTCCGCAGCCGCTCCGCCACGTCGAGCGCGATGGCGGCCGTGGTGGCCGGCAGCACGACGACGAACTCCTCGCCGCCCGTCCGCCCGATGCTGTCGCCCTCGCGCAGGGAGGCACGGCACGTCTGCGCTACGCGGCGGAGCACGGCGTCGCCCGCGTCGTGACCGTAGGTGTCGTTGATGCGCTTGAAGTGGTCCACGTCCAGCGCCAGCACGCTCAGCGGCGCGTCGTCGCGGCGGGCCGCGTCCAGCCCCTCGTCCGCCAGCGCCAGCAGGTGCCGGCGGTTGGGAAGGCGCGTCAGCTCGTCTGTGAGCGCCATGGCCCGCATTCGCCGCTCGCCGGCCACGTGCTTGACGACCAGCGCCGCCAGCACGGCCACCATCGCCAGCACCAGCGCGATGACCGTGGCCTGGAGGCGGGCCGCGCGCGCGGCAGCGGCCAGTGCCTGGCCGCGCAGCCCGTTCTCGCGCAGCAGCGCACGGTTCTCCGCATCCTTCTTGCGCGTGTCGAACTGCACGCTCAGCCGCGACGTCTGCTCGGCCTTGAGCCGCTCGGCCAGCTCGCGCTGCAGGTCCATCTGCGCCGTCCGCGCGTCGAACGCGCGCCTCCAGTCGACCGCGCCCGCGAACGCCAGCGCCCGCTCGCCCTCGATCTTCTCCAGGAACCGTGCGTTGTGCGGCGCCTGGAAGCGCGCGCGGGCGGCGTCCAGGTCGGCCAGCGCATCGCTCCACCGCCCGAGCTGCCGCAGCGCCACCCCGCGCGAGAGCCGCGCCTGCGCCAGCCGCTCGGCATCGCCCGCGTGGCCGAAGTACGCGACGGCCTGCTCCAGCCAGGGCAGCGCATCCGCCGCCTTGCCCTGCTTCGCGAGCACGACACCGATGGAGCGGCGCGTGTCTGCCGCGCCGTCCGCATCTTTCAGGCGCGTCTCCACCTCCAGCGCGCGGCGGTAGTAGGCGAGCGCTGCGGCC
>DASRQW010000430.1 GCA_035696245.1 Longimicrobiaceae bacterium
GCGAGGTGTTGACGATCGATCCCGCTCCCCGGCGTTGGGGAGGCCCAGGCGGAGGACGGACATGTGTGGGCCGAGGTCCACCACGCGGCGGCCAGCGGCGCCGCCCATCCGCCCGTTCAGCGCGATGGCGAGCACGTCCACGCAGCGCACCAGGCGGTCGTACGTGTCGGAGAGCACGTGCGGCGGGTGGCCCCACGGGTCGCGCACGTCGCGGCCGGGGATGGGCAGCGGATCCAGGTCGCCCAGCAGCAGCACGTCCTCTTCCCGGTAGTCGTGCAGGCGAACGAGGATGCGCTTCTGCCGCGCCTCCATGACGAAGGTAAGGCGGTGGCCGGGCGCGGCGGCGGGCGGGATGAGCGACGAGCGGTGCGCGCCCAGGTTGCAGCCGCGGGCCAGCGCCGCGATCATCGCCTCGGTCGGCGCGCCGCGGCCGGGGCCCACGAAGCCGGCGGAGCGCACCTCGGTCCGCGCGAGGGTCTGGGGCGCGAGGCGGGAGGCGAGCAGCGCGGCGGCGAACGGGCTGCGGAAGATGTTGCCCTCGCACACCATCAGCACCGCCGCGGGCATCGCCCCGTTGCCGATGCGCAGCAGCGCGGCCCGGCGCCGGCGGCCGTGCAGCGCCTGCTCGTACGTCCGCTGCGCCAGCCGCACCGCGTGCACCAGCCGGTCCAGCGCGGCCGGGCGTGCGAGGGGTGCCGGGGGAGAGCTCATGGCATCGCTTCGGGAGAGAAATGTCTGCGGGCGAAGGAAGCATCCGCCGAGCCCGCGACCGTCGATGAGAGGAACTCCCGTGCCGCCTGCCGATCGCGCATCCACGCCGTCCCCGCGCCGTGCGTGTGGACCCGCGCCCCCCAAGCTGTTGCGCCCCCGCAACGCCGCCCCACACGCCGAAGCCCCGCCGCTCATCTTCGGCGACGGGGCCTCCGGTGTTCATCTACCGATTAACTGGGCGATGGGGGCGGGCGATGCGCATCCCCCCCATCCGCGAACAGCAGGCTCACGCGGAGGCGCGGAGGACGCGGAGAACGGCAGGAGAAGCGAGTTGTTCTCCGCGATCTCCGCGTCTCCGCGTGAGACCCTTTCCATTGAGCTCGAGCGAGCCTGTCAGTCCGCGGCGGGCGCTTCGGGACGGACGACGGAGGATGCGGCGGACGGGGCCTCCACCGTCTCGATGACGCCGATGGCGCGGCTGGCGGTGCCGTTGCTGTCGCGGACGGCGGCCACGCGGTCCTGCACGCGCAGCCACGTCCCGTCGCCGCGGCGGAAGCGGTACTCGGCGGACCAGCGCGGCTGGCTGCCGCGAAGCCACGAGCGGAAGCCCGCCACCACGCCCTGCACGTCCTGGGGGTGGATGCGCTCGATCCACCACTTCTCGTCCGTACCCGCCGCCGCCTCGGGGTAGCCGAGCAGGTCGGCGACGCCGTGGTCCCAGCTCACGGCCCCGGTGCCCAGGTCGTGCTCGCGCACCACGCCGCCCACCGCCAGCATGGCCAGCCGCAGCCGCTCCGCGTCCCCGCGCAGCGCATCTTCCGCCCGCACGCGCGCCGTGACGTCGTTCGCCGAGGCGATGAGGTGCGTGACGGTGCCGTCCTCGCCCGTGAGCGGCGCCAGCATGAAGTCGATGGTGGAGAAGCCGTTGCGCGCCCGCACCGTCTCGTCGTAGCGCACCGTCTCGCCCGCCGCCGCCCGCCCGATCGCCGCGCGAAGCCGCCCCCGTACGCGGGCCGAGTACGACCAGGGCGGCGTGTCCTCGAACGGCAGGCCGTGCACGTCCTCGGCGCGCGTGCCGCTGTCCTGAAGCAAGCGGCGGTTCGCCACCAGCAGCGTGCCGTCTGGGGACAGGACGCCCACGGAGGCGCCGGTGCGGTCCAGCACGCCGCGCAGCAGGTCCTCGCGCGCCCGCAGCGCCTCTTCCTCTTCCTTGCGCGCCGTGATGACCGTGAGGAAGCTGAGCGTGTGCGCGGGCCGCCCGTCGGGCGTGCGGTCCAGCACGGCGTGGCGGTTCTCCACCCACTCCCAGGCGCCGTCGCGGCGGCGCAGGCGGTAGGTGACCTGGCCCTCCTCGCCGCCGGCGCGCAGGCGCTCGCGCGCGGCGTCCACCCGCGCCCGGTCGTCGGGGTGCACGCGCTCCAGCATGGTGGGCGTGTCGTTCAGGTCGGCCGCCGTGTAGCCCAGGAACTCGGCGCGGTTCAGGTAGGTGGGCACGGCGCGCGACACGTCCATCACCAGGATCAGGTCCGGCGAGGTGGCGGCCAGGCGGCGGAAGCGCTCGTCGCTCTCGCGCAGCGCCCGCTCGGCCTCCTTCATGGGCGTGATATCGTTGAGCGTGTGGACGATGCCCACCAGCCCGCCCACCTCGTTGCGGATGGGCGAGGCCGTGGCCAGCCCGGCGAAGCGCCGCCCGTCGCGCGCGGCCAGCGCCATCTCGCCCGCCCAGCCCTGGCCGGCCTGGAGGCGGGCCAGCACGCCGTCGGCCTGGTCGGCCAGCGCGGCGGCGGGCACCAGCTCGGCCATCCGCCGGCCGATGGCCTCCTCCGCGGTCCAGCCCAGCATCGACTCGGCCCAGCTGTTCCAGTAGGTGACGCGGCCCGCCAGGTCGGTGGCGACCACGGCCTGCTCCACCGCCTCCAGCAGCCCGGCCTGGAAGCGCACCGTCTCCTCGGCCCTGCGCCGCCGGGTGATGTCGGACTCGGCGCCCACCCACTCGTGCACGCGCCCGTCGGCGCCGAACACCGGCGCGGCGCGCGCGTGCAGCCAGCGGTACT
>DASRQW010000431.1 GCA_035696245.1 Longimicrobiaceae bacterium
GGCCGCCGCGGACTCGGCCATCGCATCCGGCGCGGCGGACCCGGTGCACGAGCTGGCGCCCGTCCGCGTCCCCGCGGGCGAGTAGCACCCGCGGCGTCACGCGCCGAGCATCTCCCGAATCACCGCCGTAGATCGTCGTTCGAGCGGATGGCGCTTTGCGCATCTGCCGTGGGGCGCTAGCCGGAGTGGATCGACGGGCGGCCGTTCATCTACCGAAACCAGTGTGGGCGCGGACTGGAGATGCGCGGCGGGCGGAGGCTTACGCGCTTGCGGAGGCCGCGGCCCGCGACGTGCAATCGACGCGCGCATCCAGTGCCGGGGCCTGCCCGCGGCACACGAAACGTTCAGACGTGGAGCCTTCCGTGAAGCGACCGCTCTTTCCCGTATTCCGCTCGACCCTGCTGGCCGCCGCGCTGGTCCTGCCGCTCACGGCCGCCGGCTGCGGCGACAAGGGCAACGCCGAGGCGGGCACCCAGAAGGCCGGCGCGGCGAACTCCGCCGGCGGCCCGAACGCCGCGAGCGCGCCCGCCGCGGGTGCCGCGGCCACCAGCCTCTCCGCCCAGGACACGTCCACGCGCACCGTGGGCTCGGTGCTGAAGCTGCCGACGGCGGCGGACAGCGCCAAGGCCGACAGCATCGCCAAGGCCGACAGCGTCAAGCAGCACTACAACTCCGGCGAGGACCCGCGCTTCGCCGCGCAGATGGGGTGGCCGGTGAACGGGCCCAAGCCGCTACCCGGCGCCATCCTGCCGCAGCACCGCATCGTGGCCTACTACGGCAACCCGCTCAGCAAGCGCATGGGCGTGCTGGGCGAGTACGAGAAGAGCGAGATGCTGCGCCGGCTGGACGGCGAGGTCGCCGCCTGGAACCGCGCCGACCCCGCGCACCCGGTGATGCCGGCGCTGCACCTGATCGTGTCGGTGGCGCAGGGCGAGCCGGGCCGCAACGGCAAGTACCGCATCATCATGCGCGACTCGATGATCAACGAGGTGCACAGCTGGGCCAGGTCGCGCAACGGCGTCTTCTTCATCGACATCCAGACCGGCTGGTCCACGATCCAGGAGATGCTGCCCAGCTTCGAGACGTTCCTCAAGCAGCCCGACGTGCACCTGGCGGTGGACCCGGAGTTCATGATGGTGGCCGCCCGCGTGCGGCCCGGCGCCAAGATCGGGCAGATGTCGGTGGCCGACATCAACTGGGTCACGGGCCAGGTGGCGCGCATCGTCCGCGAGAACCACCTGCCGCCCAAGGTGGTGGTGATCCACCGCTTCACGCGCAACATGATCCAGGGCAACACGCGCGACATCGTGCTGCGCCCCGAGGTGCAGCTGGTGATCAACATGGACGGGTGGGGCGCGCCGTGGCTCAAGCGCGACTCGTACCGCGACTACGTGGTGCGGCACCCGGTGGAGTACACCGGCTTCAAGATCTTCTACCACAACGACCAGAAGAAGGCCGGCTCGCGCCTGATGACCAAGCAGGAGGTCCTGGCCCTGCACCCCACCCCGCTGTACATCCAGTACCAGTAGCGGCTGGTAATCCGGCCGGCGCGCTACGATCGGCCGATGAAGTAGATGAGACGAGGGCCCCGGAGCGGATTCCGGGGCCCTCGTCTTTCCGGCACGAAGCATCGCCGGCAAGTCCGCGGTCGCGGCATCACGCCTGGCGGGTGAACCCGCGGCGACGGGGCGAAAGCCGCCGGCGCGGCCTGCTCCCGCACGATCTTCCCGAACCGCACTTCTACGCCATACGTTACTCGGAAGAACGCGGACTCGCCCCGCGCAGTGCACAGCGCGAGTCGCCAGGGCGTCAGCCGCGGGGAGACAAGCTCGATCCATACCAAGCTCGAACATGGGCCGAGGCCCGCCGTTCCCGGCTGACGGGTGCGGCCAGGCGAGTGTTACGAGCGAGCGGAGGACCTCACACCTGCTCCTCCCGCTCGGGGTGCGTCGGGTCGTCCGGCGCCGGGATGGCGGGGAGGAGCGAGGGCACGATGCCGCCCGCGGACTCCCAGGCGTCGTAGACCTCGGCGTGGCGCAGGCCGTACGGGGCGCCCGCGGTGGCCAGGCGAGCGGCGATCCACCCCGGCTCGCCGAACCTGATGCGCTCGTAGTAGAACTGCGCCAGCTCCAGGATCTTGGGCAGGTACGGCTCCACGTCCAGCACCACGGCCGGCAGCGTGGAGTGCGCGCCGCGGTACGTGAACACCGGCGCCAGCGCCCGGTGCGGTGCGGCGGGCGCGATCACCTTGGCGATGCGGGCCAGCGTCACCGCGTCGCGGAAGATCTTTCCGCACGCCTGGTGGTCCGGGTGGCGCATCCCCCGTCCCCACGCGTCGCCCCAGGTGAGCACCGCGTCGGGCTTCACGTCCACGATGAGGCGGGCCACCTCGCGGGCGGCCTCGGGCGTGGGGGCCAGGCCGGTGTCCGGGAAGTCCATGAAGCGCGTCTCCACGCCCAGGATCTCGCCCGCCTGCCGCCCGTGCTCCACGCGAATGCGCGCCACCTCGCTCTGCGGGATCGCGCCGAACGCCTCGGTCATCTCGCCCTTGGTGAGCCACACCACCACCACGCGGTCGCCGCGGGCGCGCTGCGCCATGATCGCGCCCACCGCGCCCACCTCGTCGTCCGGGTGCGCCAGCCCCACCAGCAGCGTCTGTCCCGCCATCTCGCATCTCCCCTGGTCGTCCGGATCGGAGCCGCGTCCGCGCCTCCCGAGCATCGTCCGCGACCGCGTCGCGGAAGCGGATTGAGATACCGCCATCCGACGCACGCGGGCAAGGACGGGACCGCTGGCGTGCGATCTCCACCGATGCCTGCGGCTCGTCCCTCGTCGTCGCGGACCTAACCTCGGCCCGGTCCGCATCGCCCTCGCCCGCTCGCCGCAGCGCGTATGAGCCGATCTCCATCTATCGAATGACTGGATGCCGTTCCGCGATGCCGGTGAGGTCGGGCGTGCTCCGCGTCGCGCGGATTGATGGAGGCGGACGGCGTGGATACGTTTAGGAGCGCGCGGCGGACCCGGATCGTTCGCAGCCGCAGGGGAGTGGCGGGACCGGCGGACCTTCCGCCTCGACCCGGCCGCGGACGAGAACGGAAGCCCATGAAGCTGCACCGGTTCGAGACCTTCCAGCGGCTCCCCGTCTCCCTGGCCGAGGTGTGGGATTTCGCGTCGGACCCGTCCAACCTGGCGCAGATCACGCCGCCGTCGCTCGGCTTGAGGGTCACGTCGCCCGCGCAGGGCAAGATGCATCCGGGCATGATCATCACCTACGTCGTGCGCCCGCTGTTCGGCGTGCCGGTGCGTTGGGTGACCGAGATCACGCACGTGGTGGAGCCGCACCTGTTCGTGGACGAGCAACGCTTCGGACCCTATCGCTTCTGGCACCACCAGCACCACTTCCGCGAGATCGACGGCGGGGTGGAGATGCGCGACGTGGTGCACTACGCCCTTCCCCGCGGCAGCGGCCCGGCCCGCCGCTGGATGGTGGAGCCGCGCCTGCGCGAGATCTTCGCCTTCCGCCGCCGCGTGCTGGACGAGAGATACGGCCCGTGGAAGTGAAGCCAGACGCGCATCTCCCGCCCGCCCCTCCCCCGGACCTCGCTCCCGGCGCGGCCGAGCCCAGCCACGCCGCTGATCCGGCCTCCACGCATCTCCCGAGTTCCCCCGTGCCCCATCTACCGTCTCCGCCGGCAAGGCCAGTGGATTCGGGCGACGTGAAGGGCACGGAAGATGGGATGCAGGCGATCGCTTCGGTGGATGCGGCGGACCCCGTTGCCTTGGTGGATTCGCGCGATGCGCGGGATGGATCGGAGGGCGAAGTCGAGGCGGGGCCGGCGCGGCGGAGTGCTTCGGTGGATGCGTCGGATGCGGCGCCCACGGCTCCGCCGAAGGCGCGGGGCGGCGCGCGGTGGGTGCTGCTCGGGCCCGCGCTGCTCTGCGGCTCGCTCAGCCTGCTGATGATCGGGAGCGAGGTGGGTGCGCGCTCGTTCGTGCTGGGGACGGTGCTCGCCGTTCTGCCCGTGCCGTTCTACGTGATGCTCGCGCTCTGGCTGGACCGCTTCGAGGCCGAGCCGCCGGGCGTGCTGGCGCAGACGTTCCTGTGGGGCGCCGCGGTGGCCGTCTTCATCGCCATGATGATCAACGGCTACGCCGAGAGCACGCTGGAAGCCATCGCCGGCACGCGCGCCTCGGAGGTGCTAGGCGCGGTCGTCTCGGCCCCGGTGGTCGAGGAGGTGGCGAAGGGCATCGCCCTGCTCTTCCTCTACTTCGAGTTCGACGACGAGTTCGACGGCGTGATCGACGGCGTCGTCTACGCCGCCATGGTGGGGCTGGGCTTCGCCATGGTGGAAAACATCCAGTACTACGGCGAGGCGCTGAACGAGGGCACGCAGAGCTCGCTGGTGACCTTCATGATCCGGGGGATGATGGGCCCCTTCGCCCATCCGTTCTTCACCAGCATGATCGGCATCGGGCTGGGCGTGGCGCGCGAGGGGCCGCCCGGCGGGCGCCGGTACCTGCCGCCGCTGCTGGGGCTGGTGGCGGCCATCTCGCTGCACGCGCTGTGGAACCTGGCCGCCAGCTTCGACCAGTACTTCGTGCCCGCGTACCTGCTGGTGATGGTGCCTGCGTTCTTCGGCGTGCTGGCGCTCATCTACGTGTCGCTGCGGCGCGAGAGCGGCGTGATCCGCGACCACCTGGCGCCGCTGGTGGACGACGGGCTGCTGGACCCGGCCGAGCTGGAGTGCCTGTGCAGGGTCCGCTCGCGCCTGCGCGCCACCACCGACGCCTGGCGCGCGGGCGGGGCGGAGGGCTGGCGCCTGCGCCGCGAGCTTCACCAGACGGCGAGCGAGCTGGCGTTCCACCGCTGGCGGGTGCGCCGCGGCATCACCCGCGGCCCCCACGCCGACGCCGCCCGCGAAGCCGCCTACCGCCGCCGCCTCGCCGAGCTGTGCGCCCACCCGTGGCGGGTGCCGGCGCGGGTGGATCGCGGTTATGCGGACGCGACGGACCTCGCGCAGGGCGACAGTGACGCATCGGCCTCGACGCCTGGCGGCTGAAGCCGCGGCTACGACGGCACGACGGCCACCTGCGTGGCCTGCATCTTCGGCATCGTCGCGCTGCTTCGAGCTTCCACATCGACCGCGAATCGCGCGGCGGCGGTTCGTCGTCGGAGTCTCGCCGCGACAGCCTGCGCGCGTTCTCTGGCGGTCGAGGTGGCCGGCAGGCGCGACCTCCGCCGACAACCTTCCGGACCCGCACGGCATCGCATCTACACGAATGCCGGGCGATCGCCGCATCCGCATCTGCCGAGCATCCCGCAAACCACCTAGACCTTGGTGGTGCGCGGAGTTATCTTGCGCTTCCACGACCGTGACCTGCCGCGGCAGGCGCCGATCCATGCGGCGCTTTCACCCGCTTCCCCGTCTCCTCCCCGCGCAATTGCCGATGTCCCGTTCCACCCTGCAGCCGCTGGCCGCGGCGGCGCTCCTGCTGGCCGCCACGGGCTGCGGCGGCGGACGTCCCGCCACGGGGCCCACCCCAGCTCCGGCGCCCGCAGCGGGTGCCGAGCAGCTGGGCCGCGAGCCCGCCATCGAGGCCGCCCGGCCGGTGCCCGTCTCCAGCAGCCTGCTGGGCAGCGCGCACTACGACCTGCCGCTCGAGGCCAACCAGTGGGTCGCCGCCGAGCTGGACTTCCTGGTCACGCAGCGCCACGAGGTCATCGGGCAGTGGCTGCAGCGGGCGGACTACTACGACCAGTTCGTGCAGGACGTGTTCGGGCGCTACGGCATCCCCAAGGACCTGCACCACCTGGCGATGGTGGAGAGCGGCTACACCACGGGCGCACACAGCCGGGCGGGCGCGGTGGGGATGTGGCAGTTCATGGCCGGCACCGCGCGCGGCATGGGCTTGCGCGTGGACGACGTGGTGGACGAGCGCATGGATCCCGTGCGCGCCACGCACGCCGCCGCGCGCCACCTGCGCGACTTGAACCAGGCGTTCAACGGCGACTGGGCGCTGGCCGTGGCCGCGTACAACGCGGGCTCGGGCCGCATCAGCCGGGGGCTGCGCAGCTACTCGGTGTCGAACTTCTGGGATCTTGCGCAGCAGGGGAACCTGGCCGACGAGACCAAGCGCTACGTGCCGCGCCTGTACGCCGTTACCATCATCGCGCACGACCCGGCGCGCTTCGGCTACGCGGCGCCCGCTGGGCCGGTGCGCCGCTTCGCGTACGACAGCGTTCGCGTAGACGTCGTGACGCCGCTCACCGACCTGGCGGGCATCGGCGGGCTGCCGCTGGCGGAGCTGGCCACGCTCAACCCGCACCTGGTCCGGGGCCTGGCGCCCGCCGGCTACTGGGTGTGGACGCCCGCGGGCACCGGCGCGGCCACCCAGCAGGCGTTCCAGTCGTCGGAGTTCCGCCGCAGCGGCGGGGCGGACTTCTACACCGTCCGCCGCGGCGACGACGTGGCGAAGCTGGCGGACCTCGTCGGGATCCCGGCGGACCGCATCCGGGAGATGAACCCGCGCGTAGTGGTCGGCGGCAGCGTCGCGTCGGGCCAGAAGCTCGCGCTACCCGCCGCCGCCGCGCGCTTCCTGAGCGCCCGCCCGGTGGAGCGCGTGGCCGTCCGCGACGACAGCACGGCCGACACCGACTCCACCACCGGCCTGGTGCGCCGCCGCGACCGCTCTCAGGCGTCCGGCTCCGGCAACGCGACGAACGACGACACGGACGCCGCTCCGCGTACCACTCGCACCGCGAACTCCGGCCGCACAGAGCGCACCGACGCGTCGTCGGAACGGCCCGCCAGGTCGGAAGATGCGGAGCGGCCGTCGCGCCCCCGCACGTCCGAGCGCACCGGTACGGCAACCCGTACGGGAGATGCGGACCGGCCCGCGCGCGCGCCGGAGTCTTCGGACGACGAGAAGCCCGTGCGCTCTACCGCATCCACCTCCACCCGCTCCGGCCGCACGGGTGATTCCGAAGCGTCATCGCCGCGCTCCACGCGCCGGGCGAGCGAGTCGGGCGATGACGGCGGCGCGGCGCCCGCAAAGCCGCGCCGCACGACGGATGGTGAATCGGCCTCGGCGGCGCGCACGCGCAGCGGCTCGCGCACCGCATCGGACGATGAAGCGAAGCCGCCGCGCACCTCGTCACGTTCGGCATCTTCCGAGAGCGGTTCGCGGACATCCGCCACGCGCGAGTACGTGGTGAAGGAAGACGAGACGCTGTTCGCGATCGCGCGGCGGTTCGGGGTGACGGTCACGCAGATCCGCGAGGCGAACGATCTGGGCTCCTCGTCCGTCCGCCCCGGCCGCAAGCTCCGCATCCCGCGCGCGGCCCGCTCTGACGCGAGCGACGACGACACGCCTGCCCGCGAGCGTTCGTCGGCCGGCAGCCGCGCCCGGAGCAGCGAATCGTCCAGCACGCGTTCGCGCGGTGGCGAATCTTCGGGTGAGCGGCCCAGGAGCGGCGAATCGTCGAGCGAACGGACGCGGAGCGAGGGCTCGTCCGCCTCGCGCCCGCCCACGTCGGGCGAGTCGGCGCGGGGGGAAGGTTCGTCGGCCGAGCGGAGCCGCACCCGCGCGTCGGGTGAGTCGTCGAGCGGCGAAAGCTCGTCGAGCGAGCGGCGCCGGGCGAGCGGGGATGTCGAGCGGAGCAGCGGCGAGCGATCGTCCGCGAGCAAGCCGGGCAGCGAGCGAGCCGAGCCGAGCCGCGGTGAAGCTGCCCGCAACGCGCGCGTGGCGGGTGAGCGGGCGGCCGAGCGCACCAGCGGCGAAGGCGCGAGCACCCGCACACGGCGCACGAACGGCGACGGCGACAGCAAGCCGTCGCGCGAGGGCGAGTCCGCGCGCCGCGAAGGCTCGTCGACCCGAGGCGAGAGCGGGTCCAGCCGCGAGGGCAGCAGCGCGTCCCGGAGCGAGGGCGGGCGGACGCGCGCGACGGAGCACACGGTGAAGAGCGGCGAGACGCTGTACAGCATCGCGCGGCAGTATTCGGTGACGGTGGCGGCGCTGCGCGAGGCGAACGACCTGGGCGAGCGCACCTCCATCGCCCCCGGCCGCAAGCTGCGCATCCCCGCGCCCAAGAGCTGAGGCGCGGCTGGCTCTACATGAGAAAGCCCCGGTCCACGCAAGCGGATCGGGGCTTCTTCGCATCTTCCGTCACGCCGCCGTGGCAGCGTGCCGGGCTATTCGGTCACGTTCTCCACCTCGTCTTCGGCCAGGCCGACGACCTCGCCGCCCTCGAACTGCACCATGAAGCCGTCGCGGCCCTCCTCGTTGGTGTCGGCGCCCCAGTGGCCGATGACCTCGCCGACCTTGCCCACGAAGCGCTCGGACTGCTCGTAGTTGGAGCGTACCACGCGAACTCTGTGCATCGCCGTCTCCCTGGTTTGGTCGTCGTCTGCCCGGCCGCCGCCCACGCATAAGCCGCGCCCCGCGCGCCCGGACGAGGCTGGAGATGCACGGCCGCGCATCGGGAGATGCGTATCGGTCCGCGCGCTCATCTACCGCGTCTGCCGGCACATCTGCCGATGCGCATCAATCCGGCCCGGCCTCCAGCCAGCGACCTCGAACGAGCAAGCGACGTCGACGGCTTCGCATCTCCCCGACACCAGAAATGCGAAGCCGCCCCGGCTGATGGGCCGGGGCGGCTTGCGTGTCGCGGTGGCGTGTCGATCAGACCTCGCCCTTGGCCTGCTTGGCCGCCACGCGGCGCAGGTTGGCCTCTTCCACCGCGTCGGAGGCGCGCACCATGTCCTGCTCGGCGGTGCCTTCGATCTGATCCAGGCGGCCCTCTTCCTTGATCTTCCGGTCGCCCAGCAGGTCGCCCATGCCTTCCTTGAGGACCCCGCCCAGGTGCTTCGCCTTGCCGCTCAGGTCGTCAGCCATGTCATTGCCCCGGTTGCAGTTAGTCGCTTCCCGTCCCTGCGTGCCCAAGGGGCAAGAGCCATGCCGCGCACCGAGCCTTCCGCCGGCCTCGCATCGCCCGGCGCCGGAGGCTCGCACGCGACGAAGCAGCCCCGTCGGAGCCCGGATCGGCGCGCGCCTTGCAAACGCGCACGGCTGGCCAGACGACGATCACGCAACCGGCGGAAGAGCGGGTGGATGGCGGAAGATGCACCGCACGGCGGCGAGCCGGAGGCGTGGGACACGGTGGAGACGGAGCCGCTGGGAGACTTCGGCATCTTCACCCTGCGGCGCGAGGAGGCGCGGTCGCCGCGGACGGGCAGCGTTCGCACCTTCCACATCACGGAATCGCCCCAGAGCGTGGCGGTGATCGCCGTCACCCCGGCGGACGAGCTGGTGATGGTGCTCCAGTACCGCCTCCCGGTGCGGCGCGTGACGCTGGAGACCCCTGCCGGCATCATGGAGGAGGGTGAGACCCCCGCAGAGGCCGCCGCCCGCGAGCTGCGCGAGGAAACCGGGTACGAGGGCGAGCCGGGCGTGGTGCTGGGCACCTTCCAGCTCAACCCGTCGTGGCAGGTGATCGAGGTGCACGCGGTGCTCGTCCGCAACGCCACCCGCAGCGCCGGCAAGGAGCTGGACGAGGGCGAGGACACCCGCGTGCGCCTGGTGCCGCTGGCGGACGTGCGCGGCGAGGTGGCGGCGGGCCGCGTCGACGCGGCGGTCGCCATCAGCGCCCTCGCCCTGTACGACTGGCGGCGGACCGCCTGAGAGCGCAGCGTCGACCGGCGGCCCGTCGCGCGTTCCCGGACGGCGCGGACTTCCGCACGGCGCGTGCGGAGCGCTATCATACACGGATCGCGGTGCCGCCGGGCGAGAGCGGTCCGGCGCCGCGGCATCATCCTTCCATGCTTTCCTCCGCGCCAACGACACACACCGCGCCGCACCGGCGCGGCAAACCCAAGCGAGGGCTTGAATGACGGCTGCGCCGGACGGGACCACCGGAGATGGCAGGACGCCGGGGCAGGATCGCGCGGGCGACCGCCGCGCCAAGGATCGCCGCCGCACCGACCGGCGCACGCCCGTGCCGTGGTGGCGCAAGCCCCTGGCGCTGGTGGCGTACGGCGCCGTGGGGCTCGGCCTCGTGCTGCTGGCGTTCAAGGCGATGCAGCCGGACGACCCGGGCCCCACCAACGCCGCGCTGGTGACCGCCCCCGCCGGGGGCGATGCGCCCGCGCCGCCGCCCGCCACCACGGGGCCCGCCGAGCCCGCGTATGGCTCCGCGGGGTTCGAGCGGCTCACGCTGGAGGGGCAGCGCGCGGTGGGCAAGCGCGTGCGCACGGAGCTGTTCTGCTCCGCGCCCAGCACCTTCTCCATCAACAAGACCGCCGGCGAGGTGCAGGAGGCGGTGCGCAGCCTGGCGGACCGCGAGGGCCACGTGCCTGCCGCCGAGTGCCGCTGGGGCGCGCAGAACGACGAGCGGCGCGAGGAGATGCTGCTGATCGTGCCGCCGGACCTGGCGCGCGACTTCGCCGCCGCGCCGGTCACCACCGACGACTTCGTGGAGCGCCGCCGCCTGGTGGCCGACGTGGAGTGGATCGGCCGCTCCGAGACGCTGCAGCTTCGCACCGGCGGCATCCTGCGCGCCGTGGTGAAGGCTGCCGCCGCTCCGCGCTGACGCCGCTTCCGCATCACCCCGGCTCCGTCCGCTTGGGAGCCGGGCCCGATCCGCCGCCGCACCTCTCCCCAACTCGGCATACACGCATGCGCGCTCGCCGCACCGCCGGGGCGCTCGCCCTGGCCACCGCCCTGACCACCGCACCCGTGCTCGCCCAGACCCCCGCCGCCACGCCGGCCGATGCCGCGCTGCTTGCCCGCGCCATGCGCCTCCAGGCGCAGGTGCCGCTCATTGACGGGCACAACGACCTGCCGTGGGAGATCCGCGAGAAGGGCGGCAGCGACCTGTCGAAGCTGGACTTCGAGCACTCGCTTCCGGGCCAGCACACCGACATCCCGCGGCTGAAGCAGGGCGGCGTGGGCGGCGTCTTCTTCGCGGCGTACGTGCCGGTCGACTTCGCGGCGGGCGGCGCCGCGCGCGTGGCGCTGGAGCAGATCGACCTCATCCACCGCATGGCCGGCCACTCGCCCGAGCTGGAGCTGGCGACCACTGCGGCCGACGTGGAGCGCATTCACCGCGCGGGCCGCATCGCCGCGCTGATCGGCATCGAGGGCGGGCACGCCATCGAGAACTCGCTGGGCACGCTGCGGCAGTTCCACGCGCTGGGCGTGCGCTACATGACGCTCACCCACGCCAACACCATCGACTGGGCCGACGCGGCCACCGACTCCGCCGTCCACGGCGGGCTCACGCCGTTCGGCGAGGAGGTGGTGCGGGAGATGAACCGCCTGGGCATGCTCGTCGACCTCTCGCACGTCTCCGCCGAGACGATGCGCGACGCCATCCGCGTGGCCCGCGCGCCGGTCATCTTCTCGCACTCGTCCGCGCAGGCCATCGCCGACCACCCGCGCAACGTGCCCGACGACGTGCTGGCGCTGCTGAAGACGAACGGCGGCGTGGTGATGGTCAACTTCTTCTCCGGCTTCGACCACCCCCAGGGCGCCCGGCTGATGCGCGACATGTTCGACGTGCAGCGCCGCTTCAAGGCCGAGAACCCCAACGATCCCGCCCGCGCGGACAGCCTGTACCACGCCTGGAGCGACGCCAACCCCGTTCCCCGCGGTGACGTGGCGATGGTGGCGGACCACATCGACCACGTCGTGAAGGTCGCCGGGATCGACCACGTGGGCATCGGCTCGGACTTCGACGGGATCAGCGTGCTGCCCGCCGGGCTGGAGGACGTGGCGCACTTCCCCAACCTCACCGTGGAGCTGCTGCGACGCGGCTACAGCGATGCGGACGTGAAGAAGGTGCTGGGCCTGAACATCCTCCGCGTCATGCGCGAGGCCGAGGCGGACGCCGTTCGCCTTCAGCGCGAGCGTGGCCCCTCCACCGCCACCATCGAGCAGCTCGACGGCCCCAAGCGGTGACGGCGCATGATCAACTAAACGTGGTTAGATCGCCCCCGAACCTAACGTCCTTTGAAAATCCCTCGGATCTACCTCGATACGTCGGTGCTGGGAGGATGCTTCGACGTGGAGTTTGCCGTCTGGTCGAACGCGTTGATGGAAGATTTTCGGAGTCGTCGCATGGTGCCGGTGATGTCGGATCTCTTGGCCGCCGAAATCACCCTGGCGCCTGCTACGGTGCGCGCGATTCATGCAGAACTACGAGCAATCGGCGAACTGGTCGGACTCACTCCCGAGACTTCGGAGCTTCTGTCGGCTTACGAATCCCACGGGATTCTCAGTCCGAAGTACCATTCGGACATGTCTCACATCGCACTCGCGACCGTGTGCGGGGCCGACGCCGTTGCGAGCTGGAACTTCAAGCACCTCGTCCGTTTTGATAAGATTCGTCTGTTCAACGCAGTGAACCTTGAACAGGGATACAAACCGATCGCGATCCATTCACCACGCGAGGTGGCCACGTATGGCGGAGAACGAGATTGACGCGATGGCGATGGTCCGGGCCATCCGGGATCGTATCAACGAGGAAACCAAGGGCATGTCGAGCGAGGAGTTCCGGGCTTACATAGCTCAGCGCGCCGCCTTGCTGGACAACGGCGAAACGCGCGACGAACGGCGGGGCAGCCCCGCTGCGGCGTGAGCAGCAGACGCGTGGGTCGACGTTTTGAGGAGCAGCACCTCGATTCGGCGGAGATCCGAAAAGGACTGAAGGCGGCGCTGCTCCTCCTCGTCGCCGTGCCTGCCCTCTGGTTCGTGCTCTCGCGCGGCTTCCGGGCGATGCGCGGGCCGCCGGCCGCGAGCCTGACGCTGGACTCGCCGCTGGGCGACCCGCTGCTCACCGGGCCGGTCGACCTGCGCGAGGGCAACGTCGTCATCGCGGGGCATGACGAGGTAGGCCGCCTCCAGACGGTGCGGCGCGTGTCGCCGGCGGACTCGCGGCCCTACCGCGTTTGGGTGGGCGAGTGGCGTGACGGACAGCCCTCCGCCGCGCTTCGCCGCGTGCCCGGGCTGATCGCCTGGGTGGAGAGCTGCGACCTCAAGCATCCCAACGTGATCCACCTGCTGCCCGCCGCCTCGGTAGATGCGGGCTATCCCGTGGGCCGTCTCTTCCTTGGCGGCGACGTGCTGGACGTGTACGCCACCGCGCAGGAAGCCCCTGCCTGCCGCTGACGCCGCCGCATCCCCGGTCCCGTCACGCATCCTCCCTCGCCGCCGCTCCTCATCCGCAGCGGACTTCCCGAACCTCGCCTGCCATGCGACTCGTCTGCCCGTCGTGCAACGCCCCTGTATCCGCGGAAGATGCGAACCTGGCCACCGGCCTGGCGAAGTGTGTCGTCTGCCAGAACGTCTTCCGCTTCGACACCGCGCCGGAGCTGGCCTCGTCGCCGGATGATGCGGCACCGCGCCGTCCCGCCGCGCCTCGTCCGTCGAGCCTGACGCTCCAGGACCGCGGGGGAGAGCTGACGCTGGTGCGGCGCTGGTTCTCGCCGAAGATCATCTTTCTCACGTTCTTCTGCGTGTTCTGGGACGGGTTCCTGGTGTTCTGGTACACGATGGCGTTCCACGGCACCACGCCGCTGGTGGCGAAGCTGTTTCCGCTCATCCACGTCACGGCGGGGATCTTCATCACCTACGCAGCGGTCACGGGCTACGTGAACTCGACCATGGTGCGGGTGGGACCGCGCGGCCTATCGGTGCGCCACGGGCCCCTGCCGTGGCCGGGCAACCTGACGCTGAACACCAGCGCGCTCAAGCAGCTCTACTGCGAGGAGCGCGTACAGAGCACCCGCAACGGCCGCAGCTACAGCTACCACCTGAACGCCGTGCTCAGCGACGGCAGCAAGAAGAAGCTCCTGAGCGGCCTCGACTCGCCCGACGAGCCGCGCTACGTCGAGCAGCAGGTGGAGAAGTGGCTGAAGATCCGCGACGAGCCCGTGGCCGGCGAGTTCCGGGGATGACGAGCAGGTAGACGACGAAGAGGGCGTCCGGCCGTGTCAGCCGGACGCCCTCTTCTCATCCTGCGATTTGAGATACGGCGCCAGTCAGCGCGCGGTGAGCTGCGGGATCTGCTCGATCTCGCTGGCCACGGGCGAATGCATCGCCTGGTACAGGTCCCAGCGGAGCTGGAGGTTGAGCCAGAAGTCCGGCGTCGTCCCCAGCGCCCGCCCCAGCCGAAGCGCCGTGTCCGGCGTGACGCCGCGCTTGCCATTGGCGATCAGGTTCACGCGCTGGAACGGGATCTTGAGCGCGAGCGCAAGCTGCGACTGCGAGATGCCGAGCGGCTTCAGGAACTCTTCCACCAGCATCTCGCCCGGGTGCACGGGCGCGCGGTGCGTGGGTATGCGAACCATCTTCAACCTCCTGCTCGAGTTCCCGCCTATTAGTGATAGTCCACGATCTCCACTCCGGCCGGCCCTTTCGGCGTCCAATCGAAGCACACGCGGTACTGCCGATTGATGCGGATGCTGTACTGCCCGCACCGATCGCCGACCAGCTTCTCCAACTCGTTTCCCGGCGGGGCCCGCAGGTCGAGCAGCGCCGCGGCCGAGTCCAGCGCTTCCAGCTTCCGGATGGCGACCCGCAGCAGCTCCGGCGGGCATGCGCGCCGCGCTTCGCGAGTGCTGCGGCCGTAGAAGACGTCCTTCGTACCCGCGTCCTTGAACGAGACGATCATCTGGATGGATGGAGAAGCGGTGTGCGCTTCTCTTAGTAGAATTGTACCGCATCGCAGTATACCTGTCAACGGTATAGATGCAGCGCCGGCGCGTGCCGCTTTCGGGAGCAGGAACAAGAAAGGGGTGGGACGCGCCGGCGTCCCACCCCTCCTCATCTGCTTTCGTGACGTTTCAGGCCACCCCGGCCGCGGTTTTGGCCAGCTCCAGCCGGCGCCTCAACTCTTTCTCGCCCATGGTGCGGATGGCGAAGGCCGCCGCTTCCGGGCTGTTGAACTCGATGGGCGTGAGCACCGTCTCCGCGTCCATCCGGCCGGCGGGACGGAAGCCGAGTGTGGCGCCCTGCCGCCGGTGCGCGACCACCGTGTCGACTGCTACCACATCCCAGGTCTGGCCCTGATCGTCCGTTATCTGTCGCATGGCCCCTCCCGCGGGTCCGTGTGGTCGAATGTCCGAGGCCGCGGAAGGCGGCCGGATTCGCTACTTCTTCGCCAGCACCTTGAGCAGCGCGTCGCCGATGGCCTCTACCTGCCAGCGCCGCACGCCGGGCACCTTCTCCAGCGCCTCGCGCGTGGCGGGGCGGGCGCGGGCCACCTCTTCCAGCAGCGCGCGCGACATCACGAAGCCCGCGTCCATGTCGATCTCCTCGGCGCGGACGTTCCGGGCGTGCTTGAGCGCCTCGGTGCGCGCCTCCAGCTCCGGGTCGCGGTCCCAGCGCTTGGCCGGGGGGAAGCGCGGCAGCTCGCCGTCCGGCACCTCCAGCCCGCGGCGAACGGCGGCCATGATGTCGCGGCCGCGGCGTTGCGCCAGGCCCTCGGAGATGCCGGTCACGCGCGGCAGGTCGGCCTCGGACTGCGGCGGGGCGGCGCTCATCTCCAGCAGCGCCTGGTTGCCCAGCACGCGGAACGTGGCCTGGTCGCGCTCGCGCGCCACCTTCTCGCGCCACTCGTACAGCTCGCGCAGGATCGCCAGCCCGCGCGGCGCCAGGTCGCGTGCGCCCTTGACCTTCAGGAACGCCTCGCGGCCGTCTTCCTGCTCGGCCCAGCGCGTCAGCTCGCGGCGGCGGAACTCCTCTTCCGCCCAGTGCATGCGGCCCTTGGCCTCCAGCGCCTCGCGGAGCTTGTCGCGCAGATCGGGCAGGTGCGCCGTGTCGGTCGTGGCGTACTGCTTCATCCCCTCGGTGAGGGGGCGCTCGGCCCAGTCGGCGCGCTGGTATTCCTTGGCGAGCTTGATGCCGAGGTACTTCTCCACCACGTTGCCCAGGCCCAGCGAGCGCTCGCCCAGGAAGGCGGCGGCCGTCTGCGTGTCGAACAGGTTCACCAGGCGCAGGCCGGCGTCGCGGTCCAGGATGCGCAGGTCGTAGTCGGCGTCGTGGAAGATGGTCTCGATCGCCGGGTCCTCGAACAGCTCGGCGAGCGGGCCCAGGTCGTCGATGGCGAGCGGGTCCACCAGCCAGTGCTCGTCGCGCGACGAGAGCTGAACCAGGCTGAGCCGGTCGAAGTAGCGATGGTATCCGGCCGCCTCGGTGTCGGCGGCGATGAGGGGCAGGTCGCGCAGGCGTTCCACGACCTGGCGCAGGCCCTCGGGGGTGTCGATGTACGTGTAATCCATGGAGCCGCCGTCTGAAGGTTGCGGCAAAATCGCCCTTCGCGGCCGGGCTGGCAAGTCTCCGGCCGCGCGGGCCGGGCGTATGTAGATGCGGGATGGACAGCTACGGCGCGAGCAATGCCGACGAGCCGAGTAAGGATCTTCGCAGGCCTGCACTTGGGCGATGCCTGGCGACGGTAGATGGGGCGCCGCGGAGAGCCGATCCAGGCGGGCTCGGCAGATGGGGATGCTTCGTCGAACGTGCCGTGTCGAAGGATTCGTCGTTGCGGCATCGCCCAGGCAGGTAAACCCGCGGAGCTACGACGGCGCGAAGCCCGCCGTCTCGGGTTGCTGCCGCGGTGAGATCGCGGATGGTGATTGCACCGCTGCCGTGGAGGACGGCTGCGCATCGGCGGGATTGCCGCGGGGCGGGGAGGGGCGCATCTTCCGCGGCTTACCACATCTCACGAAACGGAAGGACGCGGCGGATGGCGCAGCATCTACAGGCGGACCTGATCGTCGTCGCTCGGCGCATCCACGTGCTGGGCACGCACGCGCCGGTGGAGGCGTTGCTCGTGCGCGGCGGGCGGGTGGCCGCAGTCGGCACGGAGGCGGAAGTGCGGGCGGCGGCACTCCCCGGCGCGCGCATGGAGCACATGGGGGACGCGACCGTGACGCCCGGGCTCACGGACGCGCACGTGCACCTGTCCACGTGGGCGCTCGCGCGGAGGCGCGTGGACCTGAACGCCGCGCGCACGCTGGCGGACGGCGTTGAAGCGGTCCGCGCCTTCGCCTCCGCGGGCGACGGGTGGGTGCGCGGGCTGGGCTGGGACGTGCACCGCTGGGGCGGGCTGCCCACGCGCGAGGCGCTGGACGCCGTCTGTCCCACCCGGCCGGTCTACCTTGAGAGTCACGACATTCACGCGGCGTGGCTCAATACCGAGGCGTTGCGTCGATGCGGCATCACCGCGGCGACGGCCGATCCCGAAGGCGGCGAGATCGTCCGCGACGCGGCGACCGGCGAGCCGACGGGCGTGCTGAAGGAGAACGCGATGCGGCTGGCCGCCCCGCATCTCCCGGACGCGGGCGCGGCGGAGATCCGCGAGGCGCTGCTGGATGCGCAGTGCGAGGCGCACCGGCTGGGGCTCACCGGCGTGCACTCGGTGGAGCGCGACGGGCTGGCGGATTTCACCGCGCTGCTCAACGATGGCCTGCTGCGCCTGCGCGTCCTGCAGACGGTCGCGCTGGACCGGCTGGACGCGGCCATCGAGCTGGGGCTGCGGAGCGGCCTGGGCGGCGAGTGGATCCGCCATGGCGGCGTGAAGATGTTTCTGGACGGCGCGCTGGGCTCGCGCACCGCGTGGCTGCGCGAGCCGTACGAGGGCACGGCGGACGAGCGCGGCATCCAGACGCTGCCCACCGACGAGTTCCGCGAGACGGTGCGCCGCGCGGCCGAGGCGGGCATCGCATCCACCGTGCACGCCATCGGCGATGCGGCGGTGGCGTCGGCGCTGGAGGTGCTCGGCTCCGCGCCACGCGTGGGGGCGATGCCGCACCGCATCGAGCACGTGCAGCTCTGCCCGCCGGACCTGTGGGAACGGGCGGCGCGCTCCGGCATCGTCGCGTCGATGCAGCCCGTGCATCTCCTGACCGACATCCCCGCGGCGGAGCGGCACTGGGGGCACGAGCGGTCGCGCGGCGCATATCCGTTCTCGCATCTGCTGGGCGGCGGGATGACGCTTGCGTTCGGCTCGGACGTGCCGGTGGAGACGTGCGATCCGCGGCCGGGCCTGTTCGCGGCCGTGAAGCGCGTAGGCTGGGACGGCGAGCCGGCGGAGCAGTGGTGGCCGGAGAACGCGCTTTCGGCGGAAGATGCGCTCCGCGCCTACACCGAGGGCCCCGCGATCGCATCCGGCGAGGAGGACCGCCGCGGCCGCCTGCTCCCCGGCTACGACGCCGACCTCGTCGCCTGGAACACCGACCCGCTCGCCTGCTCGCCCGACCAGCTTCGCGAGATGAACTGCACGTTCACGATGGTTTCGGGCGAGGTCGTGCACCGGGTGTAGATGCGCGGTGGGCAGCGCATCTCCCATCGCCGGACGATCTCCCTGCGCTTCGGAAGTTGTGTCGCCGGGGCGGACGCCGGTCTATGAAACCACCGGCTCCGAACTGCGGCCGTCCTTGCGGACGAGGCTCCACGCTGGCCGAGATTTCCACCCCAATGCCGATGCGCCACTGTTTTGATGCTGCGTCGCGCTTCATCGCATGTGCAGCGAGGATGCCGGTCCGCAGGACCTTCGCAGTTCATAGCCGGGTGTTTTATACGCCCGGCGGTTGCAGCGTGCTTGTTCGCTGCGGATCGCCGGAGAAGCCCGTGCGGAGAGCCCGCCGGTGGTATAAAACCACCGGCTGAGAACTGCGGTCGTCCTTCGGACGAAAGATTCCGCGCGCGTCTGCCGGTGTCGCTCGTGCGAGATTTTCGAGAAGCGCTTCGGCACTCGAGCCGAGTGGATGGTCGCTGTGAATCGGCGGATGAGGAGGGGCGATGACGACGGAGGGGCTGGACCGGGCGGCGGAGTGGATCGCGAGGGCGGAGCGGGTGGTGGTGTCCACGGGCGCGGGGATGTCGCGGGAGAGCGGCATCCCGACGTTCCGCGACGCGATGGAGGGGCTGTGGGCGCAGTACGATCCGCAGGAGCTGGCGACGGAGGCGGGCTTCCGCGCGAACCCGCGGCGGGTGTGGAGCTGGTACGCGCACCGGCGGCGGCAGATCGAGAAGTGCGAGCCGCACGCGGGGCACTACGCGCTGGCGGAGATGGCGCCGCTGGTCCCGCATCTCACGCTCGGCACGCAGAATGTGGACGGCCTACACGCGCGCGCCGGATCGCCGGACGTTATCGAGCTTCACGGCAACATCACGCGCGCGAAGTGCCTGGACCACGGCCACCCGTTCGCCGGCCCGCTCTCGTCCGAGGCGGAGGACGAGGACCCGCCGCCGTGCCCTGTCTGCGGGTCGCCGCTGCGGCCGGACGTCGTCTGGTTCGGCGAGATGCTCCCGGAGGGCGGGCTGGAGCGGGCGCGCGCGGAATCCGAGCGCTGCGGCGTGATCCTCGTGGTCGGCACGTCCGGCACCGTCTGGCCCGCGGCCGAGCTGCCGTACGTCGCGCAGGCGGCCGGCGCGCGCATCGTGGAGATCAATCCGGAGCCCAGCGAGGTAACCGCCGCGGCGGACCTTTTCGTGCAGGCTCCCGCGGGCGTGGCGCTGCCCGCGCTGCTCGCCCGGCTACGCGAGGCGCGCGACGGGTGACCGGCGGGCGCTGGGTTCGGGCACGGGCCCTTGCCACCGCCGCCGCGCGCGGCCCAATTTGCCGTTCGTCCGGACACGCGGACCGCCCTGCGCGGGCCCGCTGCCTGCCCGGAACCCGTTCGAAGCACAGCCGTTTCCTGCTCTGGTACCGATGAACCGACGCACCAAGATCGTCTGCACGCTGGGTCCCTCGTCCTGGTCTCCCGAACGCATCGACGCGCTGATCGCCGCCGGGATGGACGTGGCGCGCATCAACTTCTCGCACGGCGAGCTGGAGCGGCACGCCGAGACCATCCGCAACGTGCGCGAGGCCGCCGTCCGCGCCGGCCGCCCCATCGCCGTGCTCGGCGACCTGCAGGGCCCCAAGATCCGCGTGGGCGTCCTTCCCGAGCCCGTCACGCTGGAGCCCGGCGACGCCGTGGTCTTCGCGCCCGAGGGCGAGCACACCGGCACCGAGCTGCCCACCACCTTCCACGAGCTGTCGCAGGACGTGGACGTAGGCGACGTCGTCCTCCTCGCCGACGGGCTGATGGAGCTGATCGTGGAGGACGTGCAGGCGCCGCGGGTGAAGATGCGCGTGATCCACGGCGGCATCCTCACCAGCAACAAGGGCATCAACCTGCCCGGCGTGCGCGTGAGCGTGCCGTCGCTCACCGCCAAGGACCTGCGCGACCTGGACTTCGCGCTGGAGCAGGGGGTGGACTACATCGCCCTCTCCTTCGTCCGCGCCGCCGAGGACGTGCTGGACCTGGTGCACCGCATCCCCCCCGGCGGCCCGCTGGTCGTCGTCAAAGTCGAGAAGGGGCTCGCGCTCGACAATCTCCAGCCCATCCTCAACGCCAGCGCGGCGGCGATGGTGGCGCGCGGCGACCTGGGCGTGGAGCTGCCGTTCGAGCGCGTGCCGCTGGCGCAGAAGCGGATGATCCAACTCGCCAACCTCTCCAGCCGGCCGGTGATCACGGCCACGCAGATGCTGGAGAGCATGATCGAGAACCCGCGCCCCACGCGCGCCGAGGCGTCGGACGTGGCGAACGCGATCATCGACGGCACCGACGCGGTGATGCTCTCGGCGGAGACGGCAACGGGCAAGTTCCCCGTTCAGGCCGTGCAGTCGATGGTGCGCATCGCCCAGGAGATCGAGGACTCCCACATCCTGGAGGCGGGGCCGCACTACGACATCCCCATCGAGCGTTCGGAAGACGGCACCACGCCCACCGAGCGCGCCATTGCCGGCGCGGTGGTGGAGGCCGTCCGCCGCCTCAACGCGCCGCTCATCCTCACCTTCACCAGCAGCGGCTCGACGGCGCGCGTCGTCTCCTCCTTCCGCCCGCCGGTGCCGATCCTGGCGCTGGCCGACTCGCAGCGCACGTGCAACCAGCTCGCGCTGGTGTGGGGCGTGATCCCCGTGCTGTGCTCGGAAGAGGCGACTTTCGAGGAGATGCTGGAGTGCGGGCGGGAGACGGCGGTGAAGCTGGGGCTGGCGAAGAAGGGCGACCGCGTGGTGCTCACCGCCGGCCTGCCCATGCACGTGGCCGGCACCACCAACCTGCTGCGCGTAGAGGAGCTGTGAGCGCAGCGGCCGCGCGCGGGCCCCGCGGCTGACGCGCGCGCGGCGGCGATGAGGCTGCGCTTCCTGGGCACGGGCACGTCGTTCGGCATCCCCGTCATCGGCTGCCCGTGCGCCGTGTGCCACTCGGCCGACGAGCGAGACCGGCGCACCCGCCACGCGGCGCTGCTGGAGGATGGCGGACGCCGCCTGCTGGTGGACACGCCGCCCGAGCTTCGGCTGCAACTCCTCGCAGCGGGAGTGGGCGACGTGGACGCCGTCTGGTACACCCATTGCCACGCCGACCACGTGCACGGGGTGGACGACCTGCGCGCCTTCTCCATCCGGCGCACGACGGCGCTGCCGGTGTACGCGTCGGCGTCGTGCGTGCGGTCGCTGGAGTCGCGCTTCGACTACGTGTTCGACCCGTCGATCCGCCCCATCGAGGGCACCAGCAAGCCCGAGGCGGAGCTGCGCGCCTTCCACGCGTACCAACCCCTCGACGTCGCCGGCTTCCGCATGCTGCCGCTGCCGGTGCCGCACGGGCACGTGGAGGCGTACGGGTTCCGCGTGGGCGGCCTCGGCTACGTCACCGACGCCAAGTCGCTGCCGGAGGCGACGATCGCCGCGCTGGAAGGGGTGGACGTGCTGGTGCTGAACGCGCTGTGGTACGGCGACCCGCACCCCACGCACTTCACGATCGAGGAAGCGGTGGAGGCCGCCCAGCGCATCGGCGCGCGCGCGACGTACCTCACGCACCTCACCCACCGCGTGGGCCACCGCGAGCTGGAGGACAAGCTCCCGGCGGGCATCCACCCCGCGTACGACGGGCTGCTGGTGGAGATCGGGGAGGGCTGAGGCGGGGGCCCTCACCTGGCTCGTTCCTCGCCTGTCCTCTCCCGCAAGCGGGAGAAGAAACGAAGCCGTTGGTGCCATTCCGGAGCAGCGTTGCGCGATTCGCAACGGCCTGCGCCCGGGGCCGGCGGTCGAGACGGCGTCCACGGACACGCGGCCTCCGCCAAACCGCGTTGAGCTTCGCGCACATGGCCTCCGCCCGCCTGGAACAGGCTCCCCTCCCCCAGGCAGTTTTGGGGGAGGGGCTGGGGGAGGGGGCCCGCCTTACATCCACTCCGAGAGGCATCGCCCATGGCTGGCAGCGATTCGATCGTCCTGGACTACAACAACATGCTGGCGCCGCGGCTGGGCGGCGGGCACGGCGTGGACCCGGCCGACTTCGCGGGGATGGCGGAGCGCTTCAAGGCCGCGCACGCGGATGCGGAGACGCGCCGCCAGGCGGGCGAGCTGGGCTTCTTCGAGCTGGTGGAGGGCGGCGAAACGCTGCGGTCGATCCAGCAGTTCGCCGAGGGGCCGGGGCAGGCGTTCAGCACCATCGTGGTGCTCGGTATCGGCGGGAGCGCGCTGGGGACGATCGCGCTGCGGACGGCGCTGCTGGACCCGTACTGGAACGAGCTGGACGACGAGGGGCGCGACTTCTTCCCCCGTCTCTACGTCCTGGACAACATCGACCCGGCGACCTTCGCGGCGTTCCTCAAGCGCATCGACCTGGCGAAGACGCTCTTCAACGTGGTCTCCAAGTCCGGCGGCACGGCCGAGACGATGAGCCAGTACCTCATCATCCGCGACCTGCTGGAGGCCCAGCTCGGCGAGCACTATCGCGGCCACCTCCTCTTCACCACCGATCCCGAGAAGGGCGTCCTCCGCCAGATCGCGAAGGCGGAGGGCATCGCCACGCTGCCCATCCCCGGCAACGTGGGCGGCCGCTTCTCCGTCCTCTCCGCCGTGGGCCTGCTGCCTGCGGCGATGGTGGGCATCGACGTTGGCGAGCTGCTCGCGGGCGCCAAGGCGATGGCGGAGCGCTGCGCGACGGACGACCTGGCGAAGAACCCCGCCGGTGCCTACGCCGCGCTCCAGTACTTGGCGGACACGAAGGCCAGGGCGCCCATTCACGTGATGATGCCGTACTCGGACCGCCTGCGCGACGTGGCGGACTGGTTCCGGCAGCTGTGGGCGGAGAGCCTGGGCAAGGCGAAAGGCCGCGACGGCGCCGACGTGCACGTGGGCCCCACGCCGGTCAAGTCGCTGGGCGCGACCGACCAGCACTCGCAGGTGCAGCTGTACGTGGAAGGCCCGTTCGACAAGACGATCACCTTCCTCTGCGAGCGCGATGGCGGCGACGACGTGCCGATTCCGTCGCGCTACCCGGAGCACGGAGAGCTCAGCTACCTGGGCGGCCACTCGCTCGGCGAGCTGCTTCGCACCGAGATGCTGGCGACCGAGGCGGCGCTGGCGAAGCGCGGACGGATGAGCATGACGCTGGAGATCCCGGCGGTGGACGCCCGGTCGCTGGGCGCCCTCTTCTTCCTGCTGGAGGCGGCCACGGTGTACGCGGGCCACTTCTACGGCATCGACGCCATGGACCAGCCGGGCGTGGAGCTGGGCAAGCAGCTCACGTACGGCATCATGGGCCGCCCCGGCTTCGACGAAGCCAAGCAGGAGTGGGAAGGCCGCGAGCCCAAGCGGGAAGACTGGACGATCCGTTGAGCCTGGACGGAAACCCGTACGCCGGGCGGCATCTCGTCGTCCTGAACCCGGCGGCCGGCCAGCAGGACCCGGCCCGCGTGCGCCGCCAGCTAGGCGGCGCATTCGCCGTTCGGGGGGCCGCGTTCGATATCGTGGAGACGGCGGGGCAGGGAGATGCGGAGCGGTTCGCCCGCCGCGGCGCGGAGCTGGGCTACCGCGCGGTGGTCGCCGTCGGCGGCGACGGCACGGTGGGCGAGGTCATCACCGGGCTGGCGGGCACGGATGTGCCCCTGGCGCTGGTGCCGCGCGGCACCGGCAACCAGGTCGCGCACAACCTGGGCATCCCGCGCGCTCTGGACGCGGCGGTGGAGGTCGCCGTCAACGGCCGGCCCGTGCCGTTGGACGTGGGGCAGCTGGACGACGGGCGCTACTTCGCGCTTGCGGCCGGCGCCGGGCTGGACGCGGAGGTCATCGCCGCCGCCACGCGCAAGATGAAGGACCGCTGGGGCTTCGGTGCCTACCTGCTCGCCGGCCTTCGCGTGGGCGTCGTGCCGCGCCCGGCGCTCTACCGCATCACGGCGGACGACGAGACGCTGGAGGTGGAGGCGTCGATGGTGCTGGCGGCGAACGTGGGGCAGTTCGTGTCGCCGTACTTCCCCGTGGGCGTGAGCATCGGGCCCGCGGTGTCGTTCAGCGACGGGCTGCTCGACGTGTGCATCTTCGCGCCGCGCACGGTCACCGACATGGCGGGCGTCCTCTGGCGCGTCGCCAGCGGCCGCTACGCCGGCGACGACCGCATGATCTACCTGCAAGCCCGCGAGGTCCGCATCGAGTCCGATCCCCCCGTCGTCACCCAGGTCGACGGCGAGCTCGTCGGCCAGACCCCGCTCGTCGCGAGGGCGATTGCGGCGGGTGCGTACGTACTGGTACCGCGGTAGGCGAGCGGGAGCCAGGCGTTGACCGCGATAGGAGGGCTTCCCGACGGTCGAACTCGCGTCAGACGCCGGAATTTCAGCCCAAGGAGCAGGCAGATGGATGGTGCGAGGAAAGGCTACCTGGCTGTGCTCGCACTGGCGGTCGGGTTCGGCACCTGGCTCGCGGCGTGGCTGGTGACGGCGCTGCGCCGGGGTGAGGATGCGGTGCCCGTCATCGCATTCGTCGCGTTGCTGGTGTTCATGCTGTTCATCGCGCGCCAGGCGTACCGCGCATTCCGCCACGGTCCTGCTTCGGTGGATTGGAACTCGCGGACGGCGCTGGTGATTCGATGGAGCTGCTTCGCGTGTGTGGCGGCCACGTTCGTGTGGGCTCACTGGACGGCGCGTCGGTGAGAGGGACGGGGGAGATCGAGGTAGATGCAGCGATGATTCGATACGGCGGTTGATGACGTGCAGAGGCGGGGGATACCGGCCGACCGGCTTCCCCCGCCTCTACGTTGTAGATGCTCGATGTCGATCCGACGATGGGTCGCGCACGACCGCGCGGCCCTGTCGTGACTGGTCCGGCGGAGGTATGGTACGTCTGTCCCCCACAGTCCTACCAGCGCTCTCCTCCGAGCAGCCCCATCCCCACCAACCCGCGAGGACCCGATGACCCAGTTCTGGACGCGGACGCGACGGTTCCTGGCGGTGCTGTGGCTCGGCGCCGCGGTGATGGAGGCGGTGGTGCTCGAGCTGGCGAGACGCACCAACGACTCGTGGGTGCTCCTGCTCGGACTCGCCCTCCTCGTCATCCCCATCGTGGCGACGAGCCGGACCTCCAAGTGGTTCGGCCGCGTGCCGCGCAAGCGGTGGGCGCGCCACGACTTGGAGGACGCCCGCGCAAGCCTCCCGTCCGTCGCGCCGCCGCTCGCGAGCGCGCCTGCCCGAGGCGCCGAACGGCGCCCCGACTGATCCTGACGACGCCCCGAATCGCAGAACACGATTCGGGGCGTCGTACTCCATCTTCGACATCTCTGCAGACGAGACGGAGACCGTCAGTCCGCGCCGACGAGCTCGCCCGGTTGCGCGTTCCATCTCCCCGGCATCTTCCTCGGCTCCGCTCGCTTTCCCGGCTCGATAACGAGCACGGGGGCGGCGTTTCGTGCGTCGTGGAGGCGGAGGTAGAAGTAGCCGATCCCGGCCAGGCCGATCATCAGCCCGGGCGTCTCGCCGCCGTTGGGGACTCCGCACGGCCAGGGGGCGTCCGGCGCGAGGTAGCGGTTGATGCCCATCCAGCCCACGCGCTCGGCGGCGGTGCGCGAGGCGGCATCGCCCAGCACCGACGCAGCCTGGATCAGCAGGTCCGCGTTCCCCGCATCTCCGTGGCAGAGGGAGAAGCCGGTGCCGCCGTTCGCCTCCGCCCCGGCCAGGCCGGAGGCGGTCGTGCGCAGCGCCGCTTCGGCTTCGTGGCGGTAGATGGCATCGCCCGTCAGCTCGTACGCGCGCAGGCGGCTGAGGCCGATGCCCGGCGCGCCGTGGCACCACGCGACGCCGTACGAAGGCGGCGTGGGCGCACCGTCCGGTCCCGCGCCGAAGATGCGGAAGTCCGGCCAGTTGCCGTGCTGCGGGCTGAACCATCGCCGCTCGTAGCGGAATCCCTCCTCCGCCTCCGCGCGGAAACACGCCTCCCCGGTCGCGTGCGCCAGCTCCAGCAGCGACAGCGCGATGCCCGCCGCGCCGTGCGAGTAGCCGGTGAGGTCGTGGTGCGTCGCCATCTCCAGCGTGCGCCACGACGTCCCGTGCTCGCCTCGCTTCGCCAGCGAGAGCAGGAAGTCTCCGTGCCGAACTGCCGCATCCGCCAGCGCATCGTCGCCAAAACGAGCGTGGAGGTCGAGCAGGGCGGGGATGACGCCGGCGCTTCCGGAGATGACATCCACCGCGGAAGGATGCATCGGCACCTCCGCCGTCTCCAGCGCGACGGTGCGCGCGTGGTCGGTCCACTCGTCCGCCGCGAGCGCATCTCCCGAAACCGCAAGCGAGTACGCGATGCCCGCAAGGCCGGAGTGCAGCGCCGCGCGCGTCTCCGGCGGCAGCGCGTCCCGGCGCGAGAGCGCGTGCCGCAGCGCGCCCTCCGCGGCGGTGCGGAACGGCCGCTCGCCCGTGAGCGCGTGCAGGCGTGCGAGGAAGAGCGCGATGCCGCTGGTCCCGTCGTACAGCGTTGGACCGAGCGCGCGGTGGACGATGGCCCACGCGCCGGCGGAAGGATCGGGCGTGTCGCCCACCCAGTTGCAGCGGCGCCCGTCCCAGATGGCGTCGCGGCACAGGCGCGCGCCGATGGCGGCGGCTGCGTCCAGGAAGGCGCCGGGCGTGGCGGGATCAGGCGTCATGGCCGGGCACCTCGTAGCGATGGGGCGAGCCAGGGTTCAGGTACGGGTGCTCCAGGTCGATGCCGGCGCGGCCGAAGTGCGCGGCGACCTCGGCCATCCGCGCGCCGTCGTCCGCCAGGCCGCGGCCGTGGGCGCTCCACAGCCCTTCCGCCAGCGTCTTGCACCGCGCCATCCCGAAGCTCTCCCCCGTCTGCGGGTCTTCCGCCAGGCCCACGCCGGGCGCGATCCGCCGCGTGAAGAGCGGCACGTCGTCGCCGACCGAGGCGCCCATCTCCGCCCGCACCTCCATCGCCAGCTCGGCGGAGAGGCGATAGTAACGGCGCGAGACGTACAGCACCGCCGCGTCGGACCGCGGGAAGAGCGAGCGGTGGGTGAGCACCTTGAAGCGGAACGGGATTCCGTAGCGGTTGAGCCGCGTCACCAGGTTCGCCAGGAGCGCGGGCGCGCCCTCCGGCGTGACGCTCCAGTACAGGCGGACGACGTGCCGGTCCGCGCTGCCGTCCCCGCCCGCATCTCCGAACGCGTAGTAGAAGCCGGGCTGGAGCCACTGCGCCTCGGCCGGGCGGAAAAGGCTGGCGCGCATCCCCACCCGCGGCGGCACGCCGGGCCCATCGAGCGTGACGAACTCGCCCGGCCACAGGAAGCGCGACGTGGCGTGGCGTTTGGCGACCACCTGGCCCGAGGGCAGCGTCTGCGCGATCTCCCAGCCCTCCTCCCACCGCGCACGGCGCGGATTCGCGGCCACGAGCGCGGGAAGCAGGTCGTCGTCCGCCCTCGCGGGCGCGGGCGGCGGTGGGGCAGTGCCCGTGAACGGCTGCACGTACGCGAAGCGGTACAGCGCGTCGCGCAGGGCGGGGATCACGGGCGGCTCGGTGGCGGGTGCAGCCGGCGGCGGCGCGTCGAAGCGCTGCCCGGCCACGTGGAAGGCCGTGGGCGAGAGCACCCGGACGCCGCGGACCACGGCGGCGATGCGCTCGGCGTGCGTGGCGGTCATGCGGCCATCCTCGCGTCGATGCCCAGCAGGTGCACCACCGCGTCGTCCGGGCGGGCGAGGACGTTAAGGCTCACCTGGAGCACCGCGGCCATCTGCGGGCTCATGCGTTCGTGGCCGCTCGTCCACTCCCACGCCGTCTGGATCATCCGTGCGGCGGCGTAGCGGATGCTGCGCGCCATCAGCTCTTCCGCCTCCGTCCGCCCGGCGCCGCGGGTGCGGACGTACGCCTGCCAGAAGGTGCGCATCGCCGGCTGCATGCGCTCCACGGGGAGGTGCGCGCGGGCGATCAGCGTCTCGGCCGCGGCGCCGTCCATGGGCATCGACAGGATCCACGCGCAGAGGTACGCCTGGAAGAGCGAGCCCACGTCCCAGCACGGGTCGCCCACGTCCGCCAGCTCCCAGTCCACGATGCGCAGGTCAGGCAACCCGTCGTCGGTAGATGGGGGGAGGACGATGCAGTTCTCCCACTTCATGTCGCCGTGCACCAGCGCCTCGTGCCGCCACCCTGTGCGGATCGCGTCCAGCGCGCGCCCGAAGTCCGGGTGGCTCTCCAGGATGCCAAGCATCTGCCGGATGCCGGCGCTCACCGGCCCGAACAGCGAAGGGTTGTGGAAGTGGACCGAGAGGATCCACGGCGGCTGGCGGGGGAAGATGGAGTCGATTCCCGCGGCGGCGCCCCGGCCCGCCTCGCGGTGGTAGGTGCCCAGCATGGTGCCCAGCCGCGTCGCCATCTCCAGCGGGAAGCGGCCGTGGCGGTGGTGGTACTCCGACAGGTTCTCGCGTCCCGGAAGCAGCTCCAGCACCAGCACCTGCGCCGTTTCGTCCCACAGGCGGTCGCGGGGGAGCAGGCCGCCCAGCGCGGCGTACGCCGGCTCGGTGCGCGCCAGCCGGTAGCACGCCGCCTCGCGCCGGATGGTCTCGGCCGAGTACGGCGTCCAGTCCTGCGCCTGCTTCACGAACAGCCCGGTGCCGTCGCCCAGCGTCACGCGGAAGTTGCGGTTGCGGCGCGTGAGGTCGTGCACCGCGTAGCCGCCGTCCACCACGGCCGCGGGCGTGACCAGCCCGTGCTCCATGAGGAAGTGGACGAGGTTGTGCTTGGAGAGGATCATCGCGTGTTTCTGCGGGGAGCGCGCTTGGGGACACCGCACCAGGACGAAGGTACGTCCCGCCGCCACGCGGCGACAGGACGTACCCGTGCTTCACCGACATCAACCCGCCCGGCCTGGCGCGGGCCTAGTACGACGTGCATCCGCGGGACGAGCCCGGGTGTGGAACCCCGAGCTCGCCCGCGAACGCACGATTACGACCTCACTGCCCGTGCGGAGTGCACGTGCTGCTCGACGGGCACCCCGGCATGTGCGTGTGCGGCGTGCACGTGGAGGTGTTCGGGCAGCCGATGCCCGTGCTGCCCTGATGCCCGCCACCGCCCTGGGGCGTGCACGTGCTCGACGACGGACAGCCGAGCATGTGCGTCTGCGGCGTGCAGGTGCTGCTCGACGGGCAGCCCGGGTTGTGAGTCTGCGGCGTGCAGGTCGACGTGTTCGGGCAGCCGAGCCCCGTGTTCGCCTGCTGCGCGCCGCCGTGCGGCGTGCACGTGGACGTGTTGGGGCAACCCATCGCGTGCGTCTGGGGCGTGCACGTGCTGGACGACGGGCAGCCCAGCATGTGCGTCTGCGGGGTGCAGGTGGACGTGTTCGGGCAGCCGAAGCCCGTCGCCCCCGCGGACAGCTCCTGCGCACCGCCGCCGTGCTGCGCGCCGCACGAGAGCGTCTGCGGCGTGCAGGAGATGGTGTTCGGGCAGCCGACGCCCGCCGTGGCCGGCTGGCAGCCCAGCCAGCCGGTCACGCCGATGGGATGGCAGCCCTGCCAACCCGTCACGCCCACCGGATGCTGCTGGCCGCAACCCTGCCAGCCGGTTACGCCGATCGGCCCCTGCTGGCCGCAACCCTGCCAGCCCGTGACGCCTACCGGCTGCTGCTGGCCACAGCCCTGCCAGCCGGTGACACCGATCGGTTGTCCGCAGCCCTGCCAGCCGGTGACGCCGACGTTCCCCGCGCCGCCCACGCAGCCGGCCGCGGTGCTGCACCCGATCTGCGTCCAGATGGTGGGGTGGATGGTCTGGTGGCAGAGCTGGGTGCACACCGTGGCCGCCGTGCCCTGCGGGTGGCAGCCGAACTGGGTACACACCGTCGCCGCGGTGCTCTGCGCTCCCTGCGCCTGCGCCGCACCCGCGCCGGGGTGGCACTGGATGGACGGGCACATGAAGAAGGTGATGGGCACGCACGCGCCCGGCTGCGTGGGAGCCGGCCCGGTGGGCGTGCCGCCCACACCCGCCCCGATGCCCGGCGCGTTGCCGCCGCCGCCCGGCTGGGCGTGCTCGCGGAAGATGGGGCCCTCGAAGAAGCCCGCCTTCTGCTTCTGCCCGTCGTTGCCGTGCACCACCTCCGCGTCCTTGCGCGCCCAGATGAAGTGCCCGCCCAGCGGCGACGCGTCGCTCGGCAGCGGCTCGCTGTGGAGGATCGAGTCGTCCGGCACGTCCATGAAGTTGCGCAGCGTGGCGTCGGAGTACACACGCGTGTGGCCCTGCTCCGGCGAGTCGCCCACGTGGCCCACCAGCAGCACCACGTCGCCCGGGTCGCCGTTCTTGCCTGCGCGCCCCAACGTGGAGAGGAAGGGGTCGCGCGGCACCTTCGCGCCACCGCTGCGCGGCTGTGCACCGCCGCTGCCCTGCCCGCCGCCGGCCTGTCCGCCGCCGCCCGTTTCGTCTGCCATGGTTCTCGTCCCTCGTGGTGATGGGTGTGCGCCGCGCCCTGGATGGAGGGGCGTGGCGTGGTCCAGAAAGCCTTTCGGCCGGGGCCCGTGGAGTAAGGCGCCCCAGGGGAGTGCGGGCAAGCGGTGTACCGAAAACAATCTGTTTACGTCATCAAGTGTAGGTGGAGTGCTGGCGCCGGTTTGTGCTACTTGAGCCTGGAGCAGGTAATCTTCTTGGCTTCTGCGTTCGGGGCATGGAAGGTACGCATTGGGACACGAAGTCTACACTGCGCTGCATCGACAGAGAACATTTGGGGTGCAGAGAATATCGCCGGAGCTGCTTGCATCAATGCAGGAACGTTCGTCTCCGCTAGCCACAGATCCCCGGCTCTGCATCGCCCGTAAGTAGACATCGGGTGAATCGCACGGGTGGGTGTCCTCACCCGTGTGCCTCTACGTCGTTTCCATGTCTGCGGACATGAGTCGACCGAGCCCGTTTACGCCAGACCGGATACAGCGCGCAGAACACTGGTTCCTCTCGGCTGCCCCCGATCCTCGGCTGCTGGATCCTCTGACCGTCGGCTGTCACCGAAGCGGGTGTTCGGCAGATGTGCAGCGTGCGCGTGAGGGGGCAGGGTAGATGCGGGTCGGGCGAGGGTCGGCGGATGGGCGAGGGAGCGTTCGGATCGCGGAGGATTGAGGGCGATCGGTGGCGAGATTCGCCGGGTGATGCGGCTCTGCGGCGCGGGCGCGGTGCGGCGGTTGAAACCGGGGGCAAGATGCGGTATTCTTTCGGGATGGCCGAAGAAAACCTGATCGTGCGGGGTGCTCGCGAGCACAACCTGCAGAACGTGGATGTGGAGATCCCCCGCGACCGCCTGACCGTCATCACCGGTCTGAGCGGCAGCGGCAAGTCGTCGCTCGCCTTCGACACCATCTACGCCGAGGGGCAGCGGCGGTACGTCGAGTCCCTCTCGGCGTACGCCCGGCAGTTCCTGGGGATGATGGAGAAGCCCGACGTGGACTCCATCGAGGGCCTGTCGCCCGCCATCTCCATCGAGCAGAAGACCGCCGGGCGAAACCCGCGCTCCACGGTCGGCACGGTGACGGAGGTGTACGACTACCTGCGCCTGCTGTGGGCGCGCGTGGGCATCCCGCACTGTCCCACCTGCGGCAACCCCGTGGAGCGTCAGAGCGCGACCCAGATCGTGGACCGCGTCCTCTCTCTCCCCGAAGGCACGCGCATCGAAGTCCTCGCGCCGGTCGTGCGCGGGCGCAAGGGCGAGTTCCGCGAGCTGTTCGAGGAGTACCGGAAGAAGGGCTTCTCGCGCGTCCGCGTGGACGGGCAGATGCACATGCTGGAGAGCCCGCCCCCGCTCGCCAAGCGCGCGAACCACGACATCGCCATCTCCGTGGACCGCCTGGTCGCCCGCGCCGAGGACCGAACGCGCCTGGCGGACTCGGTGGAGACGGCGCTCCGCGCGGCCGAGGGCGTGGTGCAGGTGGACGTCTACCTCGACCCGGCCCAGCCGGAGACGCACCTCTACTCCGAGCACTACGCCTGCGCCACCTGCGGCGTGAACATCCCCGAGCTGGAGCCGCGGCAGTTCTCGTTCAACTCGCCGTTCGGCGCCTGCACGGCATGCGGCGGCCTGGGCACGCGCAAGGAGCCCAACCCCGAGCTGGTGCTGGCGGACCACTCGCTGTCGATCCTGGAAGGCGTCGTGCTGCCGTGGGGCGTGCCGCGGGGCCATCTCCGGTCCACCATCCTGGAAGGCCTCGCCACCGCGCTCGGCTTCACGCTGAACACGCCGTGGAACGAGCTGCCGGACGGCATCCGCGAGGTGCTGCTGCACGGCGCCTCGGCGCCCGAGGGCAAGCAGATCTCCAAGAAGCTCAAGTGGGTGGGCATCCTGGGCGACGTGGCGCAGCGCTATCGCGACTCCACCAGCGACTCGCTGCGGGAGACGCTGGAAGAGTACATGAGCACCCTGCCGTGCACCGCGTGCGGCGGCGCGCGCCTGCGTCCGGAGAGCCTGGCGGTGACCGTGGGCGGACGCTCCATCGGCCACGCCGTCGCGATGCCGGTGGCCGAGGCGCTGGACTTCTTCCGCCAGGTCGAATCGCTGCCGCACATCCCGCGTGACATCGCCGGGCCGATCCTGAAGGAGGTGACCGAGCGCCTGTCGTTCCTGGTGAACGTGGGCCTCGAGTACCTCACGATGGGCCGCTCGGCCGAGACCCTCTCGGGTGGGGAGGCCCAGCGCATCCGCCTGGCGACGCAGATCGGGTCGCGGCTGGTGGGCGTGCTGTACATCCTCGACGAGCCGTCCATCGGCCTGCACCAGCGCGACAACCAGCGGCTGCTGGAAACGCTGCAGCAGCTGCGCGACCTGGGCAACACGGTGCTGGTGGTGGAGCACGACGAGGACACCATCCGCGCGGCCGACCACGTGCTGGACCTGGGTCCGCGCGCCGGGCGCCACGGCGGCCGCATCGTGGCCGAAGGCACGCTGGACGACATCCTCGCGAGCGAGGAGTCGCTGACCGGCGCGTATCTGCGCGGCGAGCGCCGCATCGAGATCCCCGCCGAGCGCCGCGCCCCGCGCGAGGACCGGCGTATCGTGATCGAGGGCGCGCGCGAGCACAACCTGCGCAACCTCACCGTCGGCATCCCGCTGGGCTGCTTCGTGGCCGTCACCGGCGTCTCCGGCTCCGGCAAGTCCACGCTGGTCAACGACATCCTGTGGAGCGCGCTGGGACGCAAGTTCTACCGCGCGAAGACGGTGCCGGGCGTGCACGACCGCATCCGCGGGCTGGACCTGCTGGACAAGGTCGTAGACATCGACCAGTCGCCCATCGGGCGCACGCCGCGGTCGAACCCGGCCACGTACACGGGCCTCTTCACCATCATCCGCGAGCTGTTCGCCGAGCTGCCCGAGAGCAAGATGCGCGGCTACACGCCGGGCCGCTTCAGCTTCAACGTGAAGGGCGGGCGCTGCGAGGCGTGCCAGGGCGACGGACTGGTGAAGATCGAGATGCACTTCCTGCCCGACGTGTACGTGCCCTGCGACGTGTGCCGCGGCCGGCGTTACAACCGCGAGACGCTGGAGGTCTTCTACAAGGGCCACAGCATCGCCGACGTGCTGGAGCTGACGGTCGACGAGGCGCTGGAGCTGTTCGACGCCGTGCCGCGCCTCAAGCGGCACCTGTCCACGCTCTCGGACGTGGGCCTGGGCTACATCCACCTGGGGCAGGCCGCCACCACCCTCTCAGGGGGTGAGGCGCAGCGCGTGAAGCTGGCGAGCGAGCTGTCGAAGATCGCGACCGGACAGACCTTCTACATCCTCGACGAGCCCACCACGGGCCTGCACTTCGAGGACGTGCGCATGCTGCTGGACGTGCTGCACAAGCTGGTGGAGAAGGGCAACACCGTGCTGGTGATCGAGCACAACCTGGACGTGATCAAGACCGCGGACTGGGTCATCGACCTGGGCCCCGAGGGCGGCCCCGGCGGCGGCCGCGTCGTCGCCGAGGGCACCCCCGAGCAGG
>DASRQW010000432.1 GCA_035696245.1 Longimicrobiaceae bacterium
GCTCAAAGGCTTCGAGCAACGTCATGAGAACCTCCCGGTGCGAGTGTGAGCGCACTTCGCTGGACGCTCCGCACCATCGTCTCTGACTGCACTCGCAGCGTTACAGTTCTGTATCGGTAAGAGAACGAAACAGCCCTGCCCCCGCAAGCGGGAGAGGGGAGAACTGCGTGTAGGGGTTGAGTTTAGGTCATGCTCGCGGACTCGTCCGGCGCTGGATGGCGCAGCATCGATCGAGGGCAAGTGGAGCACGTCGCGATCCGATGCTCCGCCGCCCAGGCTCACCTCGGGCGCAAGACTCACCGTCACCGTGGACCGGACTCCCCTCCCCCAGGCAGTTTTGGGGGAGGGGCTGGGGGAGGGGGCCTCTTTCAGAACCGGAGCGTCCACTGGCCGGCGGGCGGCGGGCCGGGGGGCGGGGTGGCGGGGTCGTCCGAGACGGCGGCCACGCCCAGCGCCTGGGCCAGCGACGGCGTTCCGCGCGGCAGCCCGCCGGGCGAGACGGGGGCGCTGGCGGCCCGCTGGAGCAGCCAGTCCATCGTCGCGCGGTCGGTGGGCGAGAGCGAAGGGGAGAGGGCGCGCAGCCGGCCCATCAGCGCCTGCGACGCGCGGGGATCGTCCTGCTTGGGGCCGATCATCAAGCCGTCGCTCGCGCGGGGCATCGAGCGCGGGTCGTCCTGCTTGGGCCCCAGCATCACGCCGCCGCCCGCGGCGGGGATGGCGTGAGGGTCGTCCTGCTTGGGGCCGAGCGCGGCGGGGTCGTCCGGCCGCAGCCCGCCCGCGGCACCCGCGCGAACGGCGCGCCCGGCGGGAAGCCCGCCCTGCACGATGATGTGCGGCGAGTACATGTTGCCGCGCACGGCGATGCTCGACGGGTTGTCGGGCGCGGCGGCGGCGGCGCGGCGCAGCAGGTCGTTCCACGCGCCGCGCTCGCCCGCGGGCAGCGCGGCGGCGAAGGTGCGCAGGCGCGCGTCGAGCGCGACCACCTGCGGGGCGGTCACGGTCACCTGGTTGCCCTGCGCGCGGCCCGGTTGCGCGGCGGCGAGCGCCAGCAGCGGGACGGCGGCGGCGATCCAGCGGGAGCGGGGTGCGTGGTGCATGGCAGCCTCCGGGACGGCGGATGCGGGTTGCCCGCGGAGCGCGGGCGGTGGCAGGTGGCGCCGTGCGCCGCAAGGCGCGGGCCGCAACCCCGCGCACTGGCACGCGCCACGGTGCCACGGTTATTTTCCGCACACTCCCATCCACCGTGTCCCCGCAACCGGTTCCGGCATGGAAACGATGTCCGCATCCCCGTCCCTGGCGGCCGAGCCGTTCCCGCGCCGGGACGGCGTGCTCTGCTGCGAGGAGGTGCCGGTCACCGACCTGGTCGCCCGCTGGGGCACGCCGCTCTACGCGTACAGCGGCAGTGCGATCCGCGAGCGGTTCCAGGAGCTGGACGCGGCGCTCGCGCCGGTGCCGCACATGGTCGCGTACTCGGTGAAGGCGAACGGGAACCTGGCCGTGCTGCGGATGCTGGCGGAGATGGGCGCGGGGGCCGACATCGTGAGCGGCGGCGAGCTGCACAAGGCGCGGCTGGCGGGGATCCCGCCGGAGCGCATCGTGTTCAGCGGGGTGGGGAAGACGGTGATCGAGCTGGCGGCGGCGCTCGACGCGGGCATCTACGCCTTCAACGTGGAGTCCGAGGGCGAGCTGTGCGCGCTCAGCGAGCTTGCGTGCGCGGTGAAGAAGCGGGCGCCGGTGGCGCTGCGCATCAACCCGAACATCGACTCGCCCACGCCGCACGCATACACGCGCACGGGCCACGCCGCCACCAAGTTCGGCATCGCGGCCGAGCGGGCGCGGACCATGTACTCCATCGCCGCCAAGCTGCCCGGCATCTGGGTGCGCGGCATCGACGTGCACATCGGGTCGCAGATCCTGGAGGTGGAGCCGTACCGCCGGGCGATGGAGCACGTGGTGGACCTGGCCTGCGACCTCAAGCGCGACGACATCGGGCTGGAGTTCCTGGACCTGGGCGGCGGCCTGGGCATCTCGTACGAGGGCGGCGAGGGCCTTTCGGCGGCGGACTTTGCGGCGGCGGTGGTGCCGGGGGTGGAGGAGACGGGGCTGCGGCTGCTGGTGGAGCCTGGCCGCTACCTCGTCGGTGCCGCGGGCGTGCTGCTCACGCGCGTGCTGTACGTGAAGGAAGGCGGCGGCAAGCGCTTCGTGATCACCGACGCGGGGATGAACGACCTGATCCGCCCCAGCCACTACTCCGGCTGGCACGCGGTGGAGCCGGTGGAGCTGTGCGGCGACCGGCCGCACGGGCGGGTGGACGTGGTGGGGCCCATCTGCGAGACGGGCGACTTCCTGGCGCTGGACCGCGACATGGAGCTGCCCAAGGCTGGCGAGCTGCTCGCGATCCACACCGTGGGCGCGTACGGATTCTCCATGTCCTCTCAGTACAACCAGCGCCCCCGCCCCGCCGAGGTCATGGTCGAAGGCTCCGAAGCCCGCTTGGTGCGGAGGCGCGAGACGTTGGACGACCTCGTGCGGGCGGAAGTCGGTTTGTAAGCCGTCTCTCCGATAGGCTCCCGCGGCGGACCGCTCCGGAGCCGGCCGGCGGAAACCGCCCCCGCCGTCCGTCTCCTCCGTGGGGGCGGGGAGCCTCCTCCTCCGGGCGGCGATACTGCCTGCCGCCCTCCGTCCGGGGTCTCCCCGCCCCGGCGTGAGCCTGCCGAAACCGCCCGGCAGTCTCCCGCCGCACATCATCTTCCGGGTACGGCGAAAACCCCGGCGAGACCTCTCCGGAATCCTCGCCACTATCCCAACCTGTAGGGAGCGGACCTGTGTGTCCGCCCGTCCTTCCGCCGCGTGAATCCCTCGATTCCTGCGGCGATTTCGCGTGCCCGACCGCGGGCCGACACGCAGGTCGGCCCCTACCATCCTGCTGCGATTTCGCGCGAACCCAACACCTGCGAACACGCGGCGAACCCTCCTTGCGACAGCCTTCGTCCGCCAGGACGACCGCAGTTCAAAGCCGGTGGTTTCATACCACCGGCGGACCATCGGCGTGCTTTATCCTTTCTCGATACCAATCCTAGCTGCGGCCCTGAAGCGCCGGAGCTTCCGCGATTTCGCGCCCGATTCACATCTCCCGAAGCCACATCAGCACGATCGGGACGCTTCCGAGGAAGAGGCCGGCGGCGAAGCCGAGGATTCCCATCTTCCGGCCGTGGGCGTGACGCTTGGCGGCGCCTTCAGGATCGGCGCGCAGCTCGGCCTCCATGCGCCGGCGGACGATGCGCGGCAGCCAGGCGAAGTGACAGAAGGCGAAGATGCCGATCATCACCGCGAACGCGATGGTCACCGGCACCGGGCGCGGCCGCAGCACGATGGTGGCGATGAAGACGAGCGACCCGAGCATGCACACCGCCGCGAAGCGCCGGATGCCGCGGCGCTCCTCCTCGTCGTGCGCGGCGGCGAGCATCTTCCGCGCGCCTGCCAGCACGCCCATCCATCCTCCGAAGAGGCCGACGAAGGCGCCGGAGACCGCGCTGGTGAGCGCGAACGCGCCTACCTTCACCGCCGTCTTCCCGCCTATCGCCAGCTTCCCGCCCACCGCCGCCGCTCCACCCGCGGCAACCGCCGTCGCGCTCGCCGCCCCGGGCGACGCGAGCGATAGCGCGACGAGCACCGCGGCCGTGAACGCCGCCGTGGGCGCCGTCTCCTCCAGCCGCCGCGCCATCTCGCCGCGAAGGCGGATGCGGGCGCGGGAAAGGCGCTGCTTCACCGCGTCCTCGCTCATCCCCAGCAGCTCGCCCACCTGGCGGGCCGACTGGCCTTCCCGGTAGAAGAGCACCACCGCCTCGCGCGTGGGCGCAGGCAGCGCGTCGAGCGCGGCGGCCAGGGCGGCGCGCTCCTCCTCCGCGACTAGCCGCTCGATGGCGTTCGGGCGCGGGTCGGCCGCCGCGGCCAGCAGCTCGTCCGCGTGCCCGTCGCTGATGCGCTTGCGGCGGCGCACCTGCGTGCGCAGCGCGGTGTGGGCGCGGTTGCGCGTGACCTGGCGCAGCCACGGCAGGAAGCTGGCGGGCTCGCGCAGCTTGCCCAGGTCCGTCCATACCGCGAGGTAGACGTCCTGCGCCGTCTCGCGCGCCAGCTCCACGTCGCGCAGGATGGCGAGGGCGATGGAGTCCACGGTGGTGCGCGTGGCATCCACCAGCCGCCCGAAGGCGCCGTGGTCGCCGCGCGCGGCGGCCCTCACGTCGCCCTCCAGCCGCAGCGCGAGGGCCGCGTCGCTCATCTGCCCTCCAGGAAGCGGTCCATCGCCGCGAAGAGGAACGCCGGGTCGTCCAGCATCACGAAGTGGCGCGCGTTCACGGCCTGCACCACCGTGTGCCGCGGGATGCGGGCCACCTGCGCCGCGTAGCTCGCCAGCACGGAAGCCCGCTGCGCTTCCGTGATCCCGTCGCCGGAAGCGATCAGCAGCACGGGCGTGCGGATGGCGGCCACGGCGGGGCGCAGGTCCGTGGTCAGCATCTCCGCCATCGCGCGGCCGGCGGTCGCCGCGTCCGACGCGCGGCCCCAGCGCACGCCCATCTCCCTGCTCGCCGAGTCCTTCGCGAGACCGCTCATCGACATCCGCGTCTGCTGCTCCATCGCATCGGGGCCAAGGGCGGCGAAACCGGCGCGCATCATCTCCGCCTGGGCGCGCATCTTCTCCGGCGTCATGGTGCTGTCGCCGAGCGCGGCAAGGTACGGCACGCCGTCCACCGCCACCACGGGGCCCACGAGGTCCGGAGCCGCGGACGCGACGGAGAACGCCAGGAAGGCGCCGAGGCTGTGGCCCACCAGCACGGGGTGGTCCAGCCGCTGCTCGCGGATGTAGCGGATGATGGCGTCGCGCTCCGTCTCCAGGAACCGGTCGCCGCCCATCGGCGGCACGCCCGCGAAGCCGGCCAGCGTCAGCACGTGCATGTCGTACCGGCCGCGGTAGTGCTCCACCGCGCCCTTCCACACCTCGCCCGAAGAGATGAGGCCGGGGATGAGGATCATCGGCCGCCCGTGCCCCACCCGCTGCACGACGAACGGCTTCACATCTGCCGAAGCATTGGTGGGCGGCGGGACGGGAGATGCGGCGCGCGCGGAGGTCTGCGCGGAGGCGGGAAGCACGCTGGCGAGCGACAGGAGTGCGGCAGCGCTGGGAATCGCGCGGAGGTGAAGGGAAAGGCGGCGCATCGTAAAGCTCCGGACGGGTGACGCGGCCCCGCGGTTCGGGGCCTTCACTTCCTGAGTAGCCGGTCGCGGCAGAAGGTGACATGGTTCCCGGATCCGCGCATCGCATCCACATCGAACGACAGGACTCACGCGGAGACGCGGAGGACGCGGAGAAGGGCAGGGGAGCGAGCTGTTCTCCGCGATCTCCGCGTCTCCGCGTGAGCTATCTTGGTTCAGAGACGGCAGGATGAAAACGGAGCGGGTCCGGCGTGGAGGCCGGACCCGCATCGGTGCGTCGAAAGCTCGGAGCGCGGCCCGGCTACCGCCCGCCAGTCGTCCGGCCAGCCGCCGCGCCTGCTCTCGCAACGGCCTTCTGGCGGGCTTCGCGCATACCCCAGCCTTCGAAACGGTTCACCTGCGCGACCAGGCGGTGCGGCGGGGTGAAGATCTTCGCGTGCGACTCGTACCGCGTGTCGAAGGCGGCCTGGACGTTCTCGTAGCGCGACGCGGCGTTCCAGAAGATCCAGTCCTCCAGGCCCACGTCGTACACGCCCTGCATCTGCGCGGTGGCCTGCTGCGGGCCGTACGGGTAGTTGCGGTCCACCCACGGCGCGTTGAACGCCTGGAGCCACGGAATCGTCCGCGCGGGCCGCACGCCCGCCTCGCGCAGGCGGTCGTTGCGGATCACGCCCATGCCCACGGCCGTGCGGATCGCCTCGTACGGCATGCGGTTGGGGTGCGGCACGCCCGGCAGGTGCGTGGGGAAGTAGTGCGACGGATAGACCATCGGCAGCAGGTGGTCCGCGATGCCGGAAAGCGTCTCCCACTGCTGCCCGATCTCCACGTCGCCCGCGTCGTTCATCGACAGCCCGAACAGGTCGGCGCCCACCACGGCGCCCAGCGGGTGCAGCCGGTCGCGGGCGCGCGTGAGGAAGCCGGAGATGGCGTCCGTGCGGCTGCCCGTGGCGCCGGGGTGCACCTGGCGCGGCAGGCTCTTGTACGCCTCGGGGAAGCGCACGTAGTCGAACTGCACCTCGGGGAAGCCGGCGCGCGCCGCCTCTTCGGCGATGGCGATGTTGTAGTCCCACACGTGCTGGTCCCACGGGCTCACCCACGTGTTGCCCACCTTGTCGCGCCACAGCGCCCCGGTGGGAGTGCGGATGCTCCAGTCCGGCCGCGCCTTGCTGAGGATGGGGTCCTTGAACACGACGATGCGGGCGATGGCGTAGATGTCGTGCGCCCGCAGCGTGTCGGCCAGCGCCTTCAGGCTGTAGATGGGGTGCCCGGTGCGCAGCCCCATCTGCCGTACCAGCGGCACGCCGCTGAGGTAGAGGATGCCGTTCTCGTCCTTCACGTCCACCACGAAGGTGTTGATCTCCGTGCTGTCGGCCAGCGCCAGCAGCTGCGGCATGCGGCGCTTGGACGCGGCCGTGTACGCCGTCACGTACAGCCCGCGGATGTACTCCGGCGCCCGGTCGCGCGGGGCGGCGTCGGCGCTGGCGGCCCGCGCATGGGCGGGCACCGCGTGCGAGCCGTTTGCCGAGACGAAGGAAGAGGCGACCGCCGCGGCAGAGGCCAGCGATTCGGTGCGGTGGTCCGCGGCGGGCGCGCCGCACGCGCCGAGGAGCAGGACGGACGAGAGGGCGAGGCGAGCCTGGGTGCAGCGCATGACGGTGGTATCCCGCGGACCAGAGGGAAAGCGTGCCGGACGTGCCGGTGAGGGGGTGAAAAGCGGACTTCCGGAGCGGTCCGGGCCTGCCGGTGGGGGCCGCGGGTGCCCCCTGAAAGCCGCCGGCATCTGGCCTGGATCGCGCCTGCGAGAGGCACCGCCATCTGTTTGACCGCCACCGCGAAAATGGTGCCGCTCGGGGCGGGCACCGGCCTCCGCACGAGCGGGCTCGGGCGTGCCCAGATCGGGCCCCTGATCGACAGCGCGGCTGATGTCGCTGGATCTCGCCTCCGGGGCAGAATCGGACGCAATCTCGAACGCGCATCGTCGGACAATCACAAGCAAACAGGCGTGATAGTGCGCCACCGGCAGACTCGGTGAGTACGTTTGGGGACGCGGGAGTTGCGGGGGATCGGGGGCGTGTTTATTCTTCGATCCGGCTTCCAAGCCATCTCCCCACCAGCCCGGTCCTGCGTCCTTTCCCGACGCCATCCATCTCCCGAAGCACGGAGAGCACCATGTCCAAGCTCACGCCCGACGACCTTCAGGTCACCTCGTTCGACACCACGGTGTCCACCATCGACAGCTCGGTGCCGATCAACGTGGTCACGCAGGATAAGCCCAACTGCTGGTCGCCGCTCTGCGTGGACACGTACTACCAGACCTGTCCGCAGACCGTCATCGGCTGACCCGCGCCCGCGGCCACCCCCTCACCGCGCCGGAGAACGATCATGAAGAAGCTGAGCGTCGAAGACATCGCGGTCACGTCGTTCGAGACGGGCGTTCTCACCATCGCCGTCTCGCCCGCGTTGCAGTCCGGCACCAGGGAGGCCCCGTGCTGCCCGTCGCCCATCTGCATCCCGACGTACCAGGTCAACTGTTAGCCGTGCCGCGACTCTCGCGGACGGCTTCGTCATCCCAAACACCACCGGAGCACCCATGCTGAAGCTGAACTTCGACTCGCTCGACGTGACCTCGTTCGACACGGGCACGCAGAACGCCGCCTCCATCGCCGTGACGGTGCCGGTCACCGTGGGCGACTCGCCGCTGTGCGGGCCGACGTACTGGGAGACGTGCGAGACCACCAACTGATCCGGCGGTCGCGCGGATCGGCAACGAAGAAGGGCCGTGGCAGATTTGCCGCGGCCCTTCTTCGTTTTTCGGGAGATGCGTGTGCGTCAGGCCGCTTCCGTCCAGGTGAGACCGGGAACCTCCACGCGCAGCTTGTGCGTCGCCGCCTTGCCGTCATCCTTGCGGCAGTCCTCGAGCGATGCGTTGCACGCGACCGTGGCGTTCACGACGAAGGTGTCGCCGTCTTCCCACACCAGGGTGCTCTCGTCCACCGCCGCGGTCTTCGGGCCGGAGCGGAGGCGCGCGAAGTCGGCCGGGTGCGACGCGCCGGTCGCCAGGTCGATGCCGAAGAGCTGCACCGTTCCTTCCTGCTTGCTCACCAGCAGCGCGTACGGCTTCTCGGCCGCGTAGGCGACCCAGGGCGCGGGCCCGTACTTGAGCACCTGCGTGGGCGTGAGCTTGCGTCCGCGCAGGTCCGCGACGTACAGGTACGCGGCCCCGTCGCGCGCCGTCCCGTTCACGAACGCGTAGCGCGCGCCCGGGCTGGGCGGAGACACGCGGTACGCGATAGGCGCGCCCGTGGCGTCCGCCAGTTGCAGCTTGGGCGCGAACGCCCCCGCAGCCGTGGATAGCGTGCCGTCCGGTGCGAGGCGCAGGCCGTGGCCCGCGGCGCCCGGCTTCAGCTCCGTCCAGGTGGCGGCGCTCACGGTGCCGGGAAGCCCGCCGTGCGACGTGTCTGGCGCGGGGGCGTGGCCCTGCGGCGCCGCATCTTCGGACCGTTGCTTGTCGGGAGATGGCGAGCAGGCCGCCGCGACGAGCGCGAGGGCCAGCGTGCGGGCGAGCTTCTTCATGGCGGGTCCGTCTTCGGGAGATGTAGGGCGGGCGACGCCGCGCCGAGGATGCACGGTGCGTCGCCCATGCGCCACAGAACCCGCCAGGCGGCCAACGGTTCCGGATTTCGCGATGGGAGGGCAGGGGATGGCGACGGAGATTCGCAGGCTGGGCCCACGCGACGTGGCGGAGTACCGGCGGCTGCGTTTGGAGGGTTTCGAGCGGCGCCCGCTCCAGTGATGATGAAGCGCCTCCGCTGATGTCTGGGCGCGACTGACTCCGCCGCTCCGCCGGAATGCTGAACCGCTCTCCATCTTCCGAAGCAGCCCGCCCGTAGGCTTCGCCGCGTTGCGCCTGGGTGATGGTCGGCGCACCGAATATCCCGAATCCGCATCAGGCATCGCATCCGCCGACACGCTGGGTTCATCGACAGTTCCACCGCACGTCGTCCGTCCCGCCGATCCACATCTACCGTCCCCTCGTCCTGCATCGTCCGGCTGGCGTCCGTGCTCGTCCGGCGCGAGTAACAGCCGTCGGAAGCGCTTTCCGCGGGACCGCGCGAGCGGTATTTTGCCGCCGCGCACCGGGCGGCCGAGGGGAGCCCTCGCCGGACCGCCGGTGTCGCCACCCCGACCGGCTACGAGGCGACGTGGATCCCAACCGCATCCTGATCATAGACTACGGCTCGCAGTTCACGCAGCTCATCGCGCGGCGCATCCGCGAAGAGCGCGTGTACTGCGAGATCCAGCCGCCCACCCGCTCGCTGGAGTGGATCCGCGAGTGGAAGCCCAAGGGCGTCATCCTCTCCGGCGGCCCCTCGTCCGTCTACGGCGAAGACGTGCCTACGGCCGATCCGCAGCTGCTGCACATGGGCGTGCCGGTGCTGGGCGTGTGCTATGGGATGCAGCTCATCACGCACCTGGAGGGCGGCACCGTGGAGCGCGGCCGCCGCGAGTACGGCCGTGCGCAGGTGGACATCCGTGAGGCCACGGGCATCTTCGAGGGCTTCCGCCCCGGCGAGCAGACCACCGTGTGGATGAGCCACGGTGACCACGTGGTCGCGCCGCCGCCGGGCTACCGCGTTCTCGCCAGCACGCCGGATCTGCCGTACGCCGCGTTCCAGGCCGAGGACCGCCCCATCTACGGCGTTCAGTTCCACGTGGAGGTGGCGCACACCACGCGCGGCGCGGAGATGATCTCCAACTTCGTCTTCGCCGTCTGCGGCTGCGAGCCCACGTGGACGGCGGGCTCGTACATCGAGACGGAGCTGGAGAAGATCCGGCAGACGGTGGGCGGCGCGCAGGCCATCTGCGGCCTCTCCGGCGGCGTGGACTCGTCCGTGGCGGCCACGCTGGTGCACCGCGCCATCGGCGACCGGCTCACCAACATCTTCGTGGACACGGGCCTGCTGCGGCAGGGCGAGCGCGAGGCCGTAGAGCGCACCATGCGCAAGCACATGGGGATGAAGCTGGAGGTGGTGGACGCCTCCGCGCTCTTCCTGGAGCGTCTCAAAGGTGTCGAGGATCCCGAGCAGAAGCGCAAGATCATCGGCCACACCTTCATCGACGTGTTCGAGGAGGCCGCGGCCAAGATCGGCGCCGACGCCAGGTTCCTCGTGCAGGGCACGCTCTATCCGGACGTGATCGAGTCGCTGTCGGTGAAGGGCCCGTCGGCCACCATCAAGACGCACCACAACGTGGGCGGCCTCAAGGAGGAGATGAGCTTCTCGCTGATCGAGCCGCTGCGGGAGCTGTTCAAGGACGAGGTGCGCCAGGTGGGGCGCGAGCTGGGCCTGCCGGAGGAGATGGTGGGCCGCCACCCCTTTCCCGGCCCAGGCCTGGCCATCCGCGTGCTGGGCGCCGTGGACGAGCGCGAGCTGGCGATCCTGCGCCAGGCGGATGCCATCTACCTGGAAGAGATCCGCGCAGCCGGCCTGTACGACGACATCTGGCAGGCGTTCGCGGTGCTGCTCCCGGTGCGCTCCGTGGGCGTGATGGGCGACGAGCGCACGTACGAGAACGTCTGCGCCCTGCGCGCTGTCACCAGCCGCGACGGCATGACGGCGGACTGGTATCCGTTCCCGCACGACGTGCTGGGCCGCATCAGCACGCGCATCATCAACGAGGTCGCGGGCATCAACCGCGTCTGCTACGACGTCTCCAGCAAGCCTCCCGCGACCATCGAGTGGGAGTAGCGGGCGTCTGCGGTTCGGTAGATGTGAGGCGGAGATGTAGATCGGCCGGATGTGGAGCTGGAGATGTACGTCGGACGATGCGGGTCGGGAGATGTTGATCGGGAGATGTAGCTCGGACGATGCGGATGGGGAGATGCGAAGCGGGAGATGCGCGGCCGCGGATGATCGGCTTGCCTGCCACGCATCCCACCGTCGATTGCCTGCCGACCGTCCATGTACTTCTGCCGAGGCGAACGTGGGCCCCACGAACAGACCGCGCATCAAGATCTGCTGCATCTCGTCCGTAGACGAGGCATGGACGGCCATTCGTCACGGCGCGTCCGCGCTGGGCCTCGTCTCCGCGATGCCGAGCGGGCCGGGCGTGATCGGCGAAGATGCCATCGCGGAGATCGCGCGCCGCGTGCCGCCGGGTATCGCCTCGTTCCTGCTCACCTCCGCGACGGATGCGGACGCGGTGATCGAGCAGCAGCGCCGGTGCGGCACCAACACCGTCCAGCTCTGCGATGCGGTGGACGAGGCCGAGTACGAGAAGATGCGTCGGGCGATGCCCGGCGTCGCACTCGTCCAGGTGATCCACGTCCGGAGCGATGAGTCGGTGGACGAAGCGCTTTCCATCGCGCCGCACGTGAACGCCATCCTGCTCGATTCCGGCAACCCGTCGCTCGCGGTGAAGGAGCTGGGTGGCACCGGGCGCGTGCACGACTGGTCCCTCAGCCGCCGCATCCGCGAGGCGGTGGACGTGCCCGTCTACCTCGCCGGCGGCCTGCGCGAGGACAACGTCGCCGACGCCATCGCCCGCGTGCAGCCGTTCGGCCTGGACCTGTGCAGCAGCGTCCGCACGGACGGGAAGCTGGACGCCGCCAAGCTGGAACGCTTCTTCGCCGCCACGGTCCGCCCAGCCCCCGCATCCGCAGCGATCCAAACGTAAGCAGCCTTCCTCACGGCGGGTCAGCGCTTCATCTTCCGAATCGCACCTCTCATCCGCCGTCGTTCGTCTTCCGTCCCCCATCCCACCCGGCACACCCATGAGATTCGTTCCGCGCGCATTGCAGGCGTACGCACACGACGCACGCGCCGCGTTCACGCACGCGCCGCTCGAGGTGCTGGTGGGCGTGCTCGTAGCCGTCACGTTCGCGGTCACGCAGCGGGGTTCCGGCCGGGGGCAGTACGATTTGTGGTGGCGCGTGGCCGCCGCGTCGGCTCTAGCGTTCCCGCTGCTGCTGAGCCTGAGCGTGCTGCGGGCGCGCGGGGTGCTGGCTGAGCGGCTGCGCTGGCCGATCTCCGCCGCCGTGCTCGCCGCCGCGGCATTGTACGGCTGGCTCGTCCTCGATCCCGACCACGATGCGGAGGCGTGGCGCTGGTTCCTGCTCGCGGCGGCGGCCGTGCTCGCGCTGCTGCTCACGCCTGTGGCGGGCGGCGGCGAGCGCGCGGAGGTGCGGCGGCGTACGTGGTCGTTCGGCTACAGGGGGATCGTGCGGACCGTGGGCGTGCTGGGCTACGCGGCGCTGCTGTACCTGGCGCTGAGCGGCGCGGTCGGTGCGGTGACCACGCTCTTCGACCTGGAGACGCCCAAGCACCTCTACACCGACCTTTTCGCGGTCGTCTTCTTCGCCCTCGCGCCGTGGATCCTGGTCGGCGGCATCCCGCGGCTGATCGAGCCGTGGCGCGGCGACACCGCGGTGCCCAAGCCGCTCAGCATCGCCGGGCGGTTCCTGTACGTGCCCGTGCTCGTCGTCTACCTCGCGATCCTGTACGCCTACACGGTGCGCGTTCTGGTGACCGGCGAGATCCCGAAGAACCTCGTCTCGCCGCTCGTGATCGCGGCCGGGTTGCTGGGTTTCGGCGTGGCGCTGCTGCTGGAGCCGGTGTACGGCGACCCCGAGCATCGGGGCGTCTCGCGCGCCGTGCGGCTGCTGCCCGCCGCGCTGATCCCGGTGCTGCCGCTGGCGTTCTGGGCGGTGCTCCAGCGGCAGGCGCAGTACGGGTGGACGGAGTTCCGCTACGTCCGCCTCGTCGTGCTGGTGCTTCTCGCGATGCTCGCGGTTCTCGGTACGATCCGCCTCGTCCGCCGTCAGCCGCCGGTACTCTCGTCGGTGCTCGCCATCTTCCTGGCGGCGTCCCTGCTCGCCGCCGTCGGGCCGTGGAGCGCGACCGCCGTCTCCCGCCGCAGCCAGACCGCGCGCCTGGAAGACGGGCTTCGCCGTATCGGGCTTCGCGACCGCGCCGCCTGGGCGAACCAGCTCACGCGCAAGGACGGGCTGCGGGTAGACTCCGCGCGATACGAGCAGATCACGTCCAGCGCGTCGTACCTCTACCGGAACCACGGAGCCGCCGCGCTGCGCCGCGTCTTCCCGGGCGTCCCGGACACGCTGCCGACGGGAGGAAGCGTCACCGCTCTCGTTCACCTGGTGCGTTCGTGCGGGCCGCCGGAGAGCGACGTCAGCGCATCGTTCGACTGGAACGGTGGTGTCGCGGGGATCGAAGGGGGCGTGATGCAGCAGCTCAACGTGACCCGCGGCGATCCGGACACGGTCGCAGTGGCCGGCGCCCCGACCCTCACGGCGCGGCTGGAGCCGGACGCGGTTGTGTTCCGTGCGGGAGGAGCGGATGCATGGGAAGCGCGGGTCGAGCTCGCCGCAGTGAGGGCCCACGTGAACCGCATGGCCGCTAGATGTCCGCGCCCGGAATATGACGCGATCCACATCGACCACGCTCTCGCGCTCCAGCCGCTCATGGACGCGGCAGGACGCCGCCGCGGCCAGCTTCTGGTGACGGAGGCCGGTATCCACAATGCCCCGGATACGATCACGGCGAAAGGCAAGGTCGTCCGCATCGACGCACCGGGCTTCCGCCGTGTGGGCGGATCGTTGTTCCTTCGTCCCTCCACCGCGGCGCCCGCCACGCCGGTGCACTGACGCACGGCGAGCTCGCGATGTCGATGGTCAGACTGTAGATGAACCTTCGTAGCGCAGGCGGCGGACGATGGCGGCCACGTGCAGCGCCGTCGTGTCCAGCGCCGGGACACCCGCGATGTCCGTCCCGGGAAGCAGCAGCGGCAGCTCCGTCCCGCCCAGGATGATTCCGTCGATGTGCTCCTCGTCGCGCATCCGGCTCACGAGTGTGGTGAGCTCCTGCCGCGTATCGTTGCGGAAGTCGCCTTTGAGGAGCTGGCCGACGTAGCGGTCGTGGACCCATGCGCGGTCCGCCTCGTCCGGCGTCACCACCTCGATTCCGTAGCGCCGGAAGACTTCCGGATAGAACGGCGCCTCCATCGTGAACCGCGTGCCGAGAAGGCCGAGGCGGCTCATCCCCCGCCGCCGCGCCTCTTCCGCGCAGACTTCGACGATGCTCAGCAGTGGAACGGGTGAACACGCCGCGAGATCGTCGAACACGATGTGCGGCGTGTTGGCCGTCATCGCCACGAAGCCGCAGCCTGCGCCCGCGAGTCGCTGAACCGAGGCGAGGAGATAATCCGCCAGCGCCTCGCGATCCGTTGCCACGAGGCGAAGCGCGAGATGGACGTCCAGGCTGTCGATGACGATCGACGGTGCGGTGGACGCGTCTTCGTGCGCCCACGCTTCCAGGATGCGGCGGTAGTAATCGATCGTGGACTCCGGCCCCAGCCCTCCTACCAGTCCCACTCTCGCCATCTTGCTCCTCCGGAATGCTGTTGCGGCCTGCACATCTTCTCCGTGACGGAGGATTATGATAGCGCTGCCCGCAACGTCCGCTACCCGCTCTCCGCTCGCGGGGGGAGTGGACGCTGCTGCGCCCATCCGTATGGAGCGAGCCGATTGACAAGCGGGGCGGCGGAGCGGCACTTTTCACCGATGGCTACAGACCTCGACACATCGCCCGCGCAGGAGCTGCTGGAGCGCTTCCGGGCGGGCAAGCGCGTGGCCCTGGCCCGCGCCATCAGCATGGTGGAAGACGCGCGCCCCGGCTTCGAGACCGTGCTGCACGCGCTGCACCCCGACATGGGCCGGGCCCAGCGCATCGGCCTCACCGGGCCTCCCGGTGCGGGCAAGAGCACGCTCACGTCCAAGCTGGCTATGGAGTACCGCAAGCGCGACGAGAAGGTCGGCATCGTCGCCGTCGATCCATCGAGCCCGTTCACCGGCGGGGCGCTGCTGGGCGACCGCATCCGCATGAACAACATCTCCACCGACCCCGGCGTCTTCATCCGGTCGATGGCGACGCGTGGCGCGCTGGGCGGCCTGGCGACCACGAGCAAGGAGGTCGCGGACCTGATCGACGCGTACGGCTTCGAGCGCATCGTCATGGAGACGGTGGGCGTGGGCCAGAGCGAGCTGGAGATCGCGGGCACGGCGGACACCAGCGTGGTCGTTCTCGTCCCCGAGTCGGGAGATTCCATCCAGGCCATGAAGGCCGGGCTGATGGAGATCGCCGACGTCTTCGTCATCAACAAGGCCGACCGTCCCGGCGCCGACCGCCTGGCGCAGGAGATCGAGCTGATGCTCCACATGCGCTTGGGCGAGGGTGCGCCCTCCAACGCCGGCCACCACGGCGTGAGCCTCAAGACGGTCGGCAAGGCCGCTCGCGAGCGCAAGCAGCAGGCGGCGGAGGAGAGCGGCGGCTGGTCCATCCCCGTGCTCAAGACGGTGGCGCAGACGGGCGAGGGCATGGAGGATCTGGTACGAACGCTGGACCGGCACCTGGTGTACTTGCAGGAAAGCGGCGAGCTTTCGCGCCGCCGGCAGCGGCGGCTGGAGGAGCGAGTGCGCGCGGTGGTGGAGCGGCGCCTGCAGCGGCTGGCGTGGGTGCACGGGCGCGGGGAAGACATCCTCCGCGAGTCGCTGCCCCAGGTGGAAGCCGGCGCGCTGTCGCCGTACGCGGTTGCGGCGCGGATCGTGAAGGAAGTGGCGGGGCGGCAGGGGTGAGCGGCGGACGGGCACTGATCTCAGCACGGGGAACGACACGATGAGCATAGTGGAGCACGAGGTCCCGCCCGCCGAGCTGCTGGAGCGGATCGCGCGCAAGGAGCGCGAGCTGGAGGCCCTGCGCGCCGGGCTGGCGAAGTGGCAGGGCGCCCTGGCCCGCACGCCCCAGCGCGACGTCTCCTTCACCAGCATCTCCGGTTCCGAAGTGGAGGCGCTGTACACGCCCCTCGACCGTCCGGAGACGGGCGGGAAGGAGGCGGCGTACTACAACGAGCGCATCGGCTTCCCGGGCGAGTACCCGTTCACGCGCGGGCCGTACGGCACCATGTACCGCACGCGGCTGTGGACCATGCGCCAGTTCGCTGGCTTCGGCACCGCCGAGGAGACGAACGCGCGCTACCACTTCCTGCTCGGCCGCGGCCAGACGGGCCTGAGCGTGGCGTTCGACTTCCCCACGCTCATGGGCTACGACTCGGATCACCCGCGCAGCTTGGGCGAGGTGGGCAAGTGCGGCGTGGCCATCTCGTCGCTCGACGACATGGAGACGCTGTTCAGCGGCATCCCGCTGGACCAGGTGTCGGTGTCGATGACCATCAACGGGCCGGCCATCATCCTCTTCTGCTTCTACATGGTGGCGGCGGAGAAGCAGGGCGTGCCCTTCCAGAAGCTGCGCGGCACCGTCCAGAACGACATCCTCAAGGAGTACCAGGCGCAGCACGCCTGGGTCTACCCGCCGGAGCCCGCGCTTCGGCTGGTGATCGACATGTTCGAGTGGGCATCGAAGAACGCGCCCAAGTACAACCCCATCTCCATCTCCGGCTACCACATCCGCGAGGCGGGCGCCACCGCCGTGCAGGAGCTCGCGTACACGCTGCGCAACGGCTTCGAGTACGTGGAGCACGGCGTGGCGCGGGGGATGGACGTGGACGATTTCGCGCCGCGGCTCTCCTTCTTCTGGGACGTCCACAACGACTTCTTCGAGGAGATCGCCAAGTTCCGCGCCGCCCGCCGCATCTGGGCCCGCACGCTCCGCGACAAGTACGGCTCCACCAACCCGGAGAGCTGGCGCCTGCGCACCCACGCGCAGACGGCGGGCGTGACGCTCACCGCGCAGCAGCCCGAGAACAACATCGTCCGCGTGGCCTACCAGGCCATGGCGGCGGTGCTGGGCGGCACGCAGAGCCTGCACACCAACTCGATGGACGAGACGCTGGCCCTGCCCACCGAGCGCGCCGTGCAGATCGCCCTGCGCACGCAGCAGGTGCTCGCGTACGAGACGGGCGTCGCCAACACCATCGACCCGCTGGCGGGCTCGTACTACGTGGAAGCGCTCACCGACCAGATGGAGGCCGAGGCGGAGGAGATCTTCGCGCAGATCGACCGGCTGGGCGGCGTGGTGCCGGGCATCGAAGCCGGCTACTTCCAGCGCGAGATCGCCCGTTCCGCCTTCACCCAGCAGGTGGAGATCGAGCGCGGGGAGCGCACCATCGTGGGCGTCAACGAGTTCACGGTCGAAGGCGAGGAGCTCCAGATCCCGCTCCTCAAGGTCACCGAGGAGGCCGAGACGCGGCAGCGCGAGCGCATGGCTGGCATGCGCGCCCGCCGCGACCAGGCCGAGGTGGATCGCACGCTGGGCCTGCTCAAGGACTCCGCCCGCTCCGGCGAGAACGTCGTCCCCGCCATGCTCGACGCCGTCCGCGCCTACGCGACCCTGTACGAGATCCGCGCCGCGATGGAAGAGGTCTTCGGCGCCTACCAGGAGCCGGTCTTCTTCTAACCGACTCGGTAGATGCAGCAACCCGGAGCCGGGAGTGCCAAGCGCTCCCGGCTCCTGGCATTTCCGGCCACGGATCGACCGGGCGCGCAAAGAGAAGCCCGCTCCAGCGACCGCCGTTAGTCCGCGAAGGCGGACTCTGCGCTTCTGTTGCCGCGGTTTCAACCGCCAGACCACCGCCGCGACGACCTCTCCGAATCCCCCACCTCCAGCCATCGTCCCGATGACCGCACCATCCGACTGGTGGGCAGACTACTTCGACGAGAAGTTCGTCGACCTCTACCGCCACTTCCTCACGAACGAGCGCACCGAACGCGAGGTCGCCGGCATTCGGGAGATGCTCTCCCTCGCGCCCGGCGCCGAGGTGCTGGACCTGGCCTGCGGCTGGGGCCGCCACTCCATCGAGCTGGCGGAGGCGGGGTTCCGCGTGACCGGCCTGGACTTCTCGCCCACGCTGCTCGCGTCCGCGCGCAAGCGGGCGAAGGCCGCGGGCGTAACGGTGGATTTCGTGAAGGGCGACATGCGCGAGGTGCCGTGGACCGGGCGGTTCGATGCAGTGCTCTCCCTCTTCTCGTCGCTCGGCTACTTCCTTTCGGACGAGGAAGACCTGCGCGTCCTCCGGTCCGCGCACGATGCGCTGAAGCCGGCCGGGCTGTTCCTGATGGAGACGATGCACCGCGACCACATCGTCGGCGCATTCGCCGAGCGCGACTGGTGGGAGAACGAGGATGGCACCACCGTCTGGATCGAGCGCGAGTTCGACGCGGTGGACGGCGTCAGCCGCGAGTGGCTGCGCTGGAGCCGCGCCGGCAAGACGGGCGAGAAGTACCACGAGCTGCGCATCCGCAACGCGACCGAGTGGGACGTGCTGCTCCGCCGCGCCGGCCTGGAGCCCGTCGAGTGGTACGGCGACTGGGAGAACGCGCCCTTCATCCACACCTCCGAAGACCTCATCGTCGTCGCCCGCCGCAAGCGCTGACGCGGTCCGGCGCGATCTCGCGCATCCGCCAAAGGTTTCGAGCGAATCCCCGCGATCTCGGCAGAGGCGTGGGGATTCGACTTTCGGGAGATGCATGGCCGTCCATCCGGCGCCTGACATCTACCGAAACCGATGCAGCCAGCCGGCACCCGTGCGCGACGATGCTGTCCGATCCACCCGCCGTTCGTGTTTCGCCCGCGGAGGATTGCTCCGGTGGCGCAGATGGCGTGGATGATGCCCTCGACAAGGGATTCCGGGGAGCCGGACTTCGATGCTGCGGCGGTGGCGCGGATGTTCCGTGGTGGGGCGGGGTTCGCTTGCCCGGCCCACGGCGGGCCTGTAGAATTAGCGGGCTCCCGCCCGATTTACGCCGGAGCGCGCGCCCTTCCTCTACCCGACCGATAGCACACGATGCCTGAACGGAAGATCCGCGTCCTCGTCGCCAAGCCGGGGCTGGACGGCCACGACCGCGGCGCCAAGGTGATCGCCGCCGCGCTCCGCGACGCGGGCATGGAGGTCATCTACACCGGCCTGCACCAGACGCCTGAGATGGTGGTGGCGGCCGCGGTGCAGGAAGACGTGGACGTGGTGGCCATGTCCATCCTCTCCGGCGCGCACATGACGCTCTTCCCGCGCGTGCAGGAGCTGCTGGAAGAAGAGGGCGCCGACCACATCCTGCTCACCGGCGGCGGCATCATCCCCGAGGAGGACATGGCGGCGCTGGAGAAGCGCGGCGTGGGCAAGCTGTTCGGGCCCGGGACCACCACGGGCGCCGCGGTGGAGTACATCCGCTCCTGGTTCTCGGAGCACGGGCGCGACCGCGAAGCCGCCGAGCAGTGACCGCCGGCACCGCGGCCCCCGCCGCGCCGCCCACGGGGCGAATGGAGACGCTCACCCGCGAGCTGGCCGAGCTGGAGGCGAAGCTGCGGCAGGGCGGCGGCCCCAAGCGCATCGAGAAGCAGCACGCCGAGGGCAAGCTCACGGCCCGCGAGCGCATCGGCCTGCTCGTCGACCCGCGCACGCGCTTCCAGGAGGTGGGGCTGCTCATCGCCCACGACCGCTACGAGGGGCAGGCGCCCGCGGCGGGCGTGGTCACGGGCTTCGGCACCATCGCCGGGCGCGAGGTGGTGATCGTGGCCAACGACGCCACGGTCAAGGCGGGCTCGTGGTGGCCCGAGACCATCACCAAGATGCTGCGGGCGCAGGAGATCGCCATGCGCTGCCGGGTGCCCATCGTGTACCTGGTGGACTCGGCCGGCGTGAACCTGCCGTACCAGGGCGGCGTCTTCCCCGGGCAGTACGGCGCGTCGCGCATCTTCTACTACAACTCCATCATGCGGCGCTACCTGAAGGTGCCGCAGATCGCCGCCGTGATGGGGCCGTGCATCGCCGGGGGCGCGTACCTGCCCGCGCTCTCCGACTCCATCCTGATGGTGGAGGGCACGTCGTTCATGGGTCTCGGCGGGCCGAACCTCGTCAAAGGGGCCACGGGCGAGACGGCCGACGGCGAGACGCTGGGCGGCGCGTACACGCACAACGCCATCTCCGGCGTGGCGCACTACCGCGTGCAGGACGACCGCGCGTGCATCGCCAAGATCCGCGAGCTGGTGAAGATGCTGCCGCGCGTGCCCACCGCGCTGCCCATCAGCGAGCCGGTGCCGCCCGCGAGGCCCGAGGCGGACCTGTACCGCATCCTCCCCGCGGAGCACAAGCAGCCGTACGACATGCGCGAGGTGCTGCGCTGCATCCTGGACGGCGGCGCGCTGGACGAGTTCCAGGCGGACTACGCGCCGGAGATGATCTGCGGCCACGCGCGGGTGTGCGGCATCCCCGTGGGCGTGATCGCGAATGCGCGCGGGATGCTCAAGGACCCGCACGGCGGCCGGCCCAAGTTCGGCGGCATCGTCTACGCGGACAGCGCGGACAAGGTCGCGTTCTTCATCGAGACGCTGAGCCGCCACGGCACGCCCATCCTCTTCCTGCAGGACGTGTCGGGCTTCATGGTGGGCACCGACGCCGAGCACTCGGGCATCATCCGCGCCGGCGCGCGCTTCGTGGAGGCGATGGCGACGGCCACGGTGCCCAAGCTGGTGCTCACGCTCAACCACGCGTCGGGCGCGGGGTACTACGCCATGGCGGGGCAGGGCTTCGAGCCGGACTTCATCTTCAGCTGGCCCACGGGCCGCATGGCGGTGATGGAGGGCGACTCGGCCGTGATGGCGCTCTTCAGCGCGCAGCTCGACGCGCTGAAGAAGCAGGGCAAGCAGCCCGACGAGGAGATGCAGGCCAAGATGGCCGACGTGCGCGCCGAGTACGAGCGCCAGCTCGATGCCAAGTACGCCGGCGCCCGCGGCTTCGTGGACGCCGTGATCGCCCCCGACGAGACGCGCGCGGCGCTCTCGCTGGCGTTGCGCACCTCGCTCAACAACCCGGGCCCGCACCTGGGCGCGTTCGTGCTTCCGCCCAACCTGTGACCGGGAGGTCAGGATGTACGCTCCCACGCCGCACCGGTTCACGGTGCGCGAGTACTACCGGATGGCCGAGGTCGGCATCCTGCGCGAAGGCGAGCGGGTGGAGCTGCTGGAGGGCCAGGTCGTTCAGATGACCCCCATCGGGAGCCGCCACGCGGGCACCGTGTCGCTGCTCGCGTCGCTGCTGGGCCGCGCGTACGGGCAGGACGCCATCATCTCGGTGCAGAACCCGCTGCGGGTGGGCGACCTCAGCGAGCCGGAGCCGGACATCGCGGTGCTGCGGCCCCGCGACGACTTCTACCGCGACAGCCACCCCACGCCTCCCGACGTGCTGCTGCTGATCGAGGTCGCCGACACGTCGTCGGGCTTGGATCGCGCCGGGAAGGCGGAGATCTACGCCCGCGCCGGGATCGCGCACTACTGGATCGTGGACTTGGCGGCGGGCGAAGTGGTCGTTCATCTCCGCGCCGAAAACGGCCGCTGGAGCTCCGTCCGCACCGCATCTCCGGACGACTCGCTTCCGTTGCCGGGGCTGCTCGGGGCGAGCGTTCCCGTGCGCGTGCTGCTGCCTTCGGCGCGCGCGTGACGAGATCCTTGGCTGACGCAGCGCATCTTCCCATTGGGCCACGCTCGGTCCGATTCAAGGGCCAGCCCGTTTCCGCGCATCGTCTCCGGTTCTGGCGGATTGGCGGACGGGTTGAGTGAGCCGGCAGCTCTGCCGCCCGTGCGCTTCCGTGTGGAACGCGACGAGCACGCGCGAGCGGTCCAGGCAATTCGCGGCGGGGAGATGGCGGCGATGGGCCTGCTCCCGCTCATGGCGTGGTTCGCGGTGCTGTCGGCACTGGCGACGGCAATCGAATCCGTCGGGATCGGTCGGACCAACCCGTTCGCGTTCATGTCGCTCGTCCTTCCGGCAGCGTTCCTCGGCGCGGCGTGGTGGCGGAGCCGGCGGACGGGCGTACTGCGGTGGAGCTTTTCCGACGCGGGCGTGGCGATCGACGGCAGGCCGCGCCCGCTGCGCATCCGGTGGGACGCCGTTCGCGAGGCGGAAGAGACTGCGGAGTTCTTCCTGCTGCGGCTCGAAGCGATGGGCTGCTACGTGCCGAAGCGCGCCCTCGCCGAATGCGAGGGCCAGGTCCGCGCGCTTCTTCTCGACAGACTGGGTGAACGGGCGCGCGTCGCCCCTCAAAGCTGAACGATGATCAAAGACAAGATCCGCATCGCGTCCGGGCAGGGCTTCTGGGGCGACCAGCTGGACGCGCCGAAGCAGCAGGTGGAGGGCGGCCCCATCGACTACCTGATGCTCGACTACCTGGCCGAGGTCACCATGTCGATCATGCAGAAGCAGCGCTCGCGCAACCCGAACCTGGGCTACGCGCGCGACTTCGTGCCGCTGATGGGCGAGATCCTGCCGGCCGTGGTCGAGCGCGGCATCCGCGTGGTGGCGAACGCGGGCGGCGTGAACCCCGCCGGCTGCCGCGACGCCGTTCTGGAAGAGGCGCGGAAGGCAGGCCTCGGCGGACGTGCGCGCGTGGGCATGATCTCCGGCGACGACATCCTGGAGCGCATCCCGGACCTGCTGTCGCGCGGGATCGAGCTGAAGAACATGGAGACGGGCGAGCCGCTGTCCACCATCGCCGGGCGGGTGCAGAGCGCGAACGCGTACATCGGCGCGCGGCCCATCGTGGAGGCGCTGCGGCAGGACGCGCACGTGGTCATCACCGGACGTTCGACCGACACGGCGCTGACGTACGCACCCATGATCCACTCGTTCGGCTGGTCGCTGGAGGACTTCGACCGCATCGCCGCGGGTGTCGTGGCCGGCCACATCAACGAGTGCGGCGCGCAGGCATCCGGCGGCAACCACCTGGTCGACTGGCGCACCGTCCCCGACTTGGCGAACGTCGGCTATCCCATCATCGAGGCGTTCCCGGACGGCTCGTTCGTGGTCACCAAGCACGACGGCACCGGCGGGCGCGTGTCGCTGGCGACGGTCAAGGAGCAGCTCGTCTACGAGATGGGCGACCCGCACAGCTACATCACGCCGGACTGCGTGGCGGACTTCACCAGCATCCGCCTGGAAGCGGAAGGCGAGAACCGCGTGCGCGTGCACGGCCTCCGCGGCGACAAGCCGACGGACTTCCTCAAGGTCAGCATCGCGTACTCCGACGGCTACAAGGCCACGGGCACGCTCGTGTACTCCTGGCCCGACGCGGTGGAGAAGGCGCAGCTCGCCGACCGCGTGCTCCGCGAGCGGCTGGACCGCCTGGGCCTGAAGTTCGACGAGGTGCTCACCGAGTACGTGGGATGGAACGCCACGCACGGCCCCCTCGCCGGCCCTCCGCCAGCGGACCTGCCGGAGGTCACCGTCCGCTGGGGCGTTCGCGGGCAGGACAAGGCGGCTGTCGAGCGCTTCACCAAGGAGATCGCTCCCCTCGTCCTCGCCGGCCCGCCGTCGGTAACCGGCTTCGCGGGCGGGCGCCCGGCGGTGCAGGAGATCATGGCGTACTGGCCCGCGCTGGTGCCCAAGACCGAGATCGAGCCGCACCTGCGCGTCGAAGTCCTCACCGCGTAGCTCGTGCCCGGCCGGATGCCGCGCCCCGGCGCCGCTCCTGCACAGGAGCCGCCGCGGCGCGGCATCTTTCTTTCGCCGGACCAGCGGGCGGCTCGCCCATCCATCGAACCACCGGATCGTCAAGCAGATGCGCGTCACCTTCCTCGGCACCGCAGCAGCCCGCCCAACCGTGGGCCGCAACGTCTCGTCGCTCGTGATCCAGCGCGAGGGCGACGTGATGGTGTTCGACTGCGGCGAGGGCACGCAGCGGCAGATGATGCGCTACGGCACGGGGTTCAGCTTCAACGACATCTTCTTCACGCACCTGCACGCCGACCACTTCCTGGGCGTGATCGGCCTTCTTCGCACGCTGGGCCTCCAGGCGCGCGAGGAGCCCGTGGATCTGTGGACGCCGCGCGGAACCGAGCCGCTACTCCGGCAGGCGGTGGACCTGGGCGTGGAGCGCGTGCCGTTCGAGGTGCGCATCCACGGCCTGGACCACGGCGAGGCGGTGGAGCGCGGCGCGTATGCCATCGTCCCGTTCCGCACGCAGCACGGGCCGCGCAGCCTGGGCTACGGCGTGGTGGAGAACGAGCGCCTGGGCCGCTTCAACGCCGCGAAGGCGCGGGAGATGGGCATCCCCGAAGGCCCGCTCTGGGGCAAGCTGCACCACGGCGAGACGGTGGATGTGGATGGCCGCACCGTCACCGCCGCTGACGTCGTCGGTCCGCCGCGCCCTGGCAAGCGCGTGGTCTACACGGGAGATACTCGGCCGGCGCCCGCCACCCGCGAAGCCGCCGCCGGCGCCGATCTGCTCATCCACGAAGCCACTTTCGCCCACGACGAGGCCGACCGTGCCGTCGCGACCGGCCACTCGACCGCCCGCGAAGCCGCCGAGGTCGCTGCCGACGCGGGCGTCCTGCGCCTCGCGCTGACGCACTTCTCCCCACGCTACGCCGACGACCCGCGCTTCCTGGAGCGCGAGGCCCGCGCCGTCTTCCCCGAAGTCGTCTCCGCCTACGACGGCCTGGTGATCGAGGTCCCGTACCGCGACGAGTAGGTCAGCACTACGGAGTTCGATGGCGGCAACCGATTCCGGCAGGCGTGGAGAGGGAAGCCGCGTCGATCGTCCATCAAAATCCTTGCGTCTCCGATCTCTCGCGACCATACGTCCGATGCGAGTGTGACCGCACCTGCCCCCCTTGCGCCAGATTTAGCTTCTATCAAGCCAAATTCTGTGGCATCCTTGCTGCCTCACCTCCACCTTCGAGGTCCCCCGTGCATCCGAACGAGCAACTGCTGGAACGGCTCTACTCGAGCCTGCGCGACCGTGACGCTGCCGGGATGGCCACCTGCTACGCTCCCGATGCAACTTTCCGAGACATTGCCTTCGAGCTGAACGGCATCAACCAGATCCAGGCGATGTGGGACATGGTCTGCCGTGCGAAGGACTTCCGGGCGTCGTTCGATGGGGTCCGGGCGGATGATGCCGCCGGAAGCGCGGACGTGGTCGACGATTACATCTACGGCGATACAGGCGCCCCCGTCCACAACGTGATCCACTCCGAGTTCGTCTTTCGGAATGGGCTCATCGTGGAGCACCGGGATTCGTGCGATGCGCTGGTGTGGGGCAGACAAGCGCTC
>DASRQW010000433.1 GCA_035696245.1 Longimicrobiaceae bacterium
GCCTGCATGCCGTACGGGTCCACCATCCCCGCCAGCGCCTTGTTGTCGATGTTCTCGATCAGCGACTGGGCCATCAGGTAGCCCACGATCAGCACCACGCCGCCGATGTAGTTGGACAGCATCTGCCGCGTGAGCGCCGCCAGCGAGAAGAAGATGGCGCCCGCGAGCAGCAGGTTGGGCAGCACGAGGATGAAGAAGGGTGCCACGTACGCCATGGGCAGCGTGGGCCCGAAGCGCTCGCGCTCCAGGTACGGCATCAGCGAGCCGATCAGGATGCCCAGCGGGATGCCCAGGAATACCACCAGCGTGACCAGGATCGAGCCGGTGAAGCGCCCGCCCAGGTAGGCCGCCTTGGAAAGGGGCGCGGTGAAGAAGAGCGGGTGGATGCCGCTCTCGTAGTCCCGGTACACGGAGTTGCCCACCAGCGCGGCCACCACGATGGTGCCGAAGAGGCTGATGACCGCCATCCAGATGGCCACGGCGAGCGGCGCGTTCACGAACTCCTTGCCGCCCGCGTTGGCCGCCACGCTGCTGAAGGCGCCGCCCGACACGTTGATCATCAGGAAGCCGAAGAGCGCCAGGACCGCGAAGTACATCCAGGTGGAGATGCGCTGGAAGTAGTAGCGCAGCTCGAAGCCGACGATGCGGAAGAACATGGCGGCCCCTTACGCTGCGGCCGCGGTGTCCGCCTCGCGGCGGGCCCGCATGGTCGCGAAGTACACGTCCTCGAGCGACGCCGTCACCTGCTCGAACCCGGGCGCAGGCGGCCCGTCGCTCAGCACGTGCACCACCGTGCGGCCCGCCAGCAGGCGGCTGGAGATCACCGCGTGCTTCGCCTCGAACGCAGGCAGCTCGTCGCGCTCGATGGCGCGGCGCCACACCCGGCCGGTCACCTGCTCGATGGCCGCCAGCGGCTCGGCCTCCTGCAGGATCTCGCCGTGGTTGATGATGGCCATGCGGCTGCACAGCTCGCTCACGTCATCCACGATGTGCGTGGAGAGGATGACCACGGCGTTCTCACCCAGCTCGCTGAGCAGGTTCAGGAACCGCACGCGCTCGGCGGGGTCGAGGCCCGCCGTGGGCTCGTCGACGATGATGAGCTTGGGGTTGCCGATGAGCGCCACCGCGATGCCGAACCGCTGCCGCATGCCCCCGCTGAAGCCGCCCAGGTGCTTGCGCCGCGCCTGCCACAGGTTCGTCTGCTCCAGCAGCGAGCGCACCACCTCCTTCCGCTCGCGCGCGTTCACGACGCCCTTCAGCGTGGCGAAGTGGTCCAGCAGGTCGATGGCGGAGACCTTGGGGTAGAGCCCGAACTCCTGCGGCAGGTAGCCCAGCGTGCGCCGCACCGCGTCCTTGTCGCGCAGCACGTCGATGTCGCCCAGGCGGATGGAGCCCGCGTCCGGCTCCTGCAGCGTGGCGATGGTGCGCATGAGCGTGCTCTTTCCGGCGCCGTTGGGCCCCAGCAGGCCGAACATGCCCTGCGGGATGGTGAGGCTCACGTCGCGCAACGCGTGGGTGCCGTTGGGATACGTCTTGGAGAGGTTCTCGATCACGAGCTGCATGGGCGGTCCTGATAGGTGGAGGGAGGCTGGGCCTGGGCGCGGCCGCATGGGCGGAGCGGAGCCGGGGACCGGGCGGCCGTGGCGCGGCAGACCGTACGGAGCGCGGTCCGGCAGGTTTCGGGAAGTCTGGGAGGCGCACGATGGCGTGCCCGGAAATTGTAAGCGCCGCCCGCGCCGCGCGATAGATGGGATGCGCGTAAGCCCCTCCGCGTTGTCCGACCCGCGCAGGGGCCTGACCGATCCTCCGTCCGACCGCCTCCTCCGAAACTGCGGCGGGATTGTCTGCCGATGCGCGGTTTCCGCCGCCTCAAATCCGCCGTGGACTCGCGGCCCCGGACGAACATCGCCCGCCCTGCATCTCCCGTGTGGTCCTGGAGATGCAAGGCGGGCGACGACCTCTTTCGATCCTCAGCGTCCTCTCCCGAGCCTCAGCTTCCCGGCTGATGCGCGGCGGTTATCTCGCCCGACGCGGTCGCGATGCGCATCTCACGCGCTCCGCCCGGGGCCGTGGTGAAGCGGATGCGGCGGACGGCGCCGGTCTGCCAGTCCATGCTGCCCAGCTCACCCGGCGCGGCGAGCGGGACGTAGATCACGGACGGCGGGCGGGCGAGGCGGCGGATGGTCATCAAACCCTCCGCCCCGAAGGCCATTCCCAGGTACGCCGCGCCACGCGCGAGCTCCACGCGCACCACGGCCAGCGGCGGCTCGCCTCCCCGCACGGCCACGGCGCCCAGCGGACTGACGCCGCGCAAGTCGCCCATCCCGCCCGCCAGCCGGCTGCCCAGGCCGATGAGCCGCGCCGGATCGGAGTCCGCCCCGGCCGCCGCGCGCACCGCGGCCGTGTCGCCCGCCATGATCGCCTGGGCAAGCGCCAGCGCCTGCCGCATGCTCCCGGCGAACCGCTGCGACGCCGTGTCCTCGCCCGCGAGCGCCGCCAGCGCGTCGGGTGCGTCGCCGCTCAGGCGCAGGCCGCGCGCGGCCGCCTCCGCGTGAACGTGCCCGCCCGTGGGCAGCGCGTACGTGCCCGTGAACCGGGCGAGAGAAGCGGAGTCCGTGCGTCCCACCTCCGGCACGGCGCCCGCCGAGTCGCCGAAGACGATGGCCTGCACCTGCCGCGACACCCCCGCGCGGCCCAGCACCACGTTCATCCCGTCGTCGGCGCCCAGCACGATCACCACCACGTCCTGCTCCGGCCACCACAGCAGATCGGTGCCGGTGCCCTGCGTGTTGCCGCCGTTGTGGCCGATGGTGCGGCCCCACGGCGAGCCGCGCAGGCCCCAGCCGTAGCCGTAGTCGTCCAGCACCGGCGTCCACATCTTCCGCTTCGCCGCGGCGGAGAGGACGGCGTCGCCCTTCAGCGCCCGCATCCACCGGTACATCTGCCCGGCGGTGGACATCACGCCGCCGGAGCCCGTGCGCGCCCAGTTCGGGTACGCGTCGTCCATCGGCGAGCCGTTGCTCGCGTCGCCCACGTACAGCTTCGCGGGCGCCGGGCCGCCCGCCGCGGGAATGCGGTAGCCGGTGCGCGGCATGCCCGCGGGCGCGAACAGCTCGCGGCGCTGGAGCTCGTCCAGGTCCATACCGCCCACCTTCTCCGCGATGGCGGCGAGCAGCACGTAGCCCGGGTTCGAGTAGATGTTGCGCGTGCCCGGCGCCGCCGCGAGCGGCGTGTCGAAGATCTTGCGGATGCCGCGCTCGCGGTCCCGCTCCTCGCCGCCGCCCGGGTCTTCCGCCAGGCCGGACGTGTGCGACAGGAGCTGGTGGATGGTGATGCCGCGCTTGTCCGCCGGCGCGTCGGGGAAGAAGCGGCCCAGCGTGTCCGCAGTGCTCAGCTTGCCTTCCATCTCCAGCTTGAGGATGGCGGCCGCGGTGAACTGCTTGGTGATGGAGCCGATG